>JACDAR010000243.1 GCA_013695335.1 Rubrobacter sp. | reverse complement strand
GCGGTCGCGTCCGAAACAATGGAGATACTGGCCGCCAGCATAGAGGGTCGAACGGTCGGTGTTGCGGTGGTCGCTTACCGTCCCAACATCTCCGCCGCATCAGACTTCGCCAGCATCGAGGATCTCTACGTGAGTCCAGGGGCGCGGAACGGGGGCGTTGGCCGGGCGTTGCTGGATGCTGTCGGGGAGAGGTGTGTGGATCTCGGCGTATCCTACGTTGAGGTGCAGACCGACGATGAGGCGGCGGGATTCTACGACGCGCTCGGCTACGAGGAAGAGGCTGGCGTGCGGATTATGTCCCGGTCTTTGATGATCTGTCGAGAATAACGGCAGGAAACTCTGTCAGAATTCCAGCACCTCGTAGACGGATATCTCGCGGAAACCAAGCTCGTCGTAGAACTTGCGGGCTCTGTCGTTGGCGGCGGCTACCTGGAGGGAGACGCCGCTCGCGCCTTTGTCCCCTGCCCAGACCGATACTGTAGCTACGAGGGCGCGGCCCACGCCTAGGCTGCGGTGATCCGGAGTCACAAACACGTCGTCCACCGAGGCCCAGGACCTTGGGCGGAAGGTCGGCGAGCCTTCGCGCAACTCACCTGAGATGAAACCCACGATCTCATGTTCAGAGACTGCCACGAAGAGGAATGAGTTGCCGCCCCGGGCCATCTCTGAGAGGAATCGGCGCATGGTGTGCTCCGCGCCCGGGGAGGTGTCGTAGACGGGGTCGTAGGCCGCGTGCTCTTCTGCGCTTTGCATCCAGAGCCTCGCCGCGGCAGCAGCGTCGTCCCGGCGCCCTGGCCTTATGGTGAAATCTTCTCTCTCCACCCCCCGAATCCTATCTGATGCGAAGGCGCCCGTTTCGGGGACCGGAGATGACGGCTGGGGTATGATCCATCGGACGCCAGAATCGGGGGCCACAGACGAAGCGGAACGCCGGAAATCAGGGTGAACGATTCTGGGAGGTGGACGCCGCGCGGGGGGTGGCGATCCTGATGATGGCCGTCTACCATACTATGTACGACCTTGATACGTTCGGGGGCTTTGGAATCCCTTCGACCTCCGGTTTCTGGAGGTTCTTCGCGGACGCGACTGCATTCTCTTTCTTGTTCCTGGTTGGGGTCTCGCTCTCCATCAGCCACACCAGGGCGCGTGCCAGCCAGCCAGAAGGAAGCCTGTTCGTCAAATATCTGTTGCGGGGGCTCTTCGTATTCGGATGGGGGATGGTTCTGACCGTGGTGAGCCTGGCGCTCGGGATGGGCGTCATCGCCTTCGGGATACTGCACCTGATCGGGGTTTCCATCATCCTTGCCTATCCATTTCTCAACCTCAGGGTCCCGAACCTTGTGATCGGCCTCTGCATAGTTGGGATCGGGATGTATCTAATGAGCCTTGGACTCGTCTCCGAAAGCCCCTGGCTTCTGCCTTTCGGCGTCGTGCCGGAGGGTTGGGTGATGCCGGATTACCGTCCGCTGCTGCCAGGGTTCGGGGTGGTACTGATCGGGCTGTTCGCGGGAAACGTCGTCTACGGAGATGGCCGGGCGCCACTGGGACGGGGAATGGGACCGTGGGCGGCTCGGCCCCTCGGGGCTCTCGGGCGGTGGTCGCTGGTTTTCTATCTGGTCCACCAGCCGATCATCATCGCCATGCTGGCGGCGTTCGGGATAATCCAGCTCGGGGGGATATAGGGGGATCGCCCTTCCTTTCTACGGTCGTAGCGGGTATAGTGCCCGGCGCGAAGCGTTGTGAAGGCGATTTGGGGAGGACTGCTACAGGGATCACGGTATTCGACCGATAATTATCAGTAGGCTTGGCGGGATCGCTGGGGCTTGCGGGTATGGAGGACAACAGAAAGCGCCAGGACTCCGGTTCGTTTTCGCGGATCGCGGCGAAGCGGAGTTGACGAGGCAGACGTTCATCGAAGTATTCGGCGGGTGCGTCTCGGCTTCCAGGGCGGTCGTCAGGACGGCGACAAATTCCGGCGGTGACGCCGGGGACAAAGCGTCGTTCGAGCCCCGAGTAAGTTTACCCGTTCTCTTTACCTCATCCCGACCCATCCCCGCCCGTGAACGGACGAGGAGGTACGTATGTGCGGCATCGTTGGTTACGTCGGCAAGGAGCGGTGTGTGGAGGTTCTTATGGAGGGCCTGCGCCACCTGGAATACAGGGGCTACGATTCGGCTGGGCTTGCGCTCCAGACCCCAGAAGGCATCGAACCCGTTAAGCAGGTGGGGCCGCTGGAGAACCTGGCTGGCGCACTCGGCAACCGAGACGGGGACTTCTTCCGCGTGCGGGCTGGGGTGGGGCATACCCGATGGGCTACGCACGGAAGGCCCACCGAGGCCAACGCCCATCCACACATGGGCGGCGATGACGTTCCTCCAACCGTCGCCGTAGTCCACAACGGCATCATCGAGAACCACGCTGAGCTGCGGGAAGAACTCTCAGGCCGTGGATGGACTTTCCGTTCCGAGACCGACACCGAGGTAATGGCGCATCTGCTCGCCGAGCGGGTGGAGGCTGGCGAGCCGCTGCGGGACGCACTCGCCGCGACGCTCGAACGCCTCGAAGGTTCGTTCGCGGTGGCAGCGGTCAGTGCGCGGGAGCCTGAGCGGGTGGTTGCAGCCAGACGCCAGAGCCCGCTGGTGATTGGACTCGGAGATGGGGAGAACTTCCTGGCGAGCGCGGTGCAGGCTTTGCTCGGGGAGACCAGGAAATTTCTCCTGGTGGAGAACGGTGAGATCGTGGAGATCACCGAATTTTCCGTCCAGATCTTCGACTCCGCCGGCAACACCATCGAACGGGAACCCTTCGAGGTGGACTGGAGCGCGGAGGCCGTGGAGCTCGGCGGCTTCGAGGACTTCATGCTCAAGGAGATCCACGAGCAACCCGGCGCCCTCGGCGCGACCCTCCTCGGCCGTCTCGGCACGGACGGGGCCGTGGATCTTTCGGAACTGGACCTCGCTCTCTCATCCGTGGACAGGATCGTGGTCGTCGCCTGCGGCACCGCTCTGCACGCCGGACTCCTCGGCAAGCACGCCATCGAACGGTACGCCCGCATCCCGGTCGAGGTCGCTGTAGCCAGCGAGTACCGGTACGCAAATCCCATAGGCGACGACAACACGCTCGTGGTCGCCATAAGCCAGAGCGGCGAGACCACCGACACCCTGGCTGCCGTGGAGGCTGCGCGGGAGTTCGGCGGGCGGGTGCTTGCGATCACCAACACGCAGGGTTCGCTCATCACCCGCGAGGCCGACTCCGTACTGCTCACCAAAGCGGGACCGGAGATAGGCGTTGCCGCCACCAAGACGTTCGTCTCCCAGGTCGCGGCCCTCGACCTCCTCGCCCTGGAACTCGCCCGTGTCAGGGGAACCATGCGGCAGGAGGATCTGCTATCCGCCGGACGCTCTCTGCGTCTCGCCCCCGAGAAGGTCGAGGAAGCTCTGGGCCTGCTGGAGAACCGGATGGAGGCAGTCGTCGAGGTTTTCGAAGGAGCACGATGCTCGCTCTTCCTCGGGCGTGGCATCGCCTTCCCTACGGCGCTCGAAGGCGCGTTGAAGCTGAAGGAGATCTCGTACCTCCCCTCGGAAGGCTACCCATCCGGCGAGATGAAGCATGGCCCCATAGCCCTCATTGACGAGCATTGCCCCGTAGTCGCCATCCTCGGGGACGGCCTTCTGCGCGAGAAAACACTCTCCAACGTCGAGGAGACCGTTGCCCGCGGCGCCAACGTCATAATGGTGG
>JACDAR010000206.1 GCA_013695335.1 Rubrobacter sp. | reverse complement strand
ATCAGGTGCCGATCCTGATGTGATGGGGTTCGCGGCGGTCCACCCCGCCCCTCACTGTGATCTCCAGCAGGCCGTTCTCGAAGTTGGCGCTGATGTCATCGCCGTCTACGCCCTCTGGTAGCTTTATCCGCCGCCGGAAGTGTCCGTAGTGGCGTTCCCGTGTGTACGACTCCAGTGACTCCGGCTCGCCGGTACGTTCGCCCTGAACGGTCATCGCCCCGTGGGAGAATGATATCTCCACCTCATCCTGGGGCACGCCGGCCAGCTCGCAGCGTATCTTCAGGTCGTCGCCGTCGGCGAAGATGTCGGTTGCGGGAACCCAGGCTGTCGCGTGTGTCCTGTGGCCCTCTTCCTGTCCGACGCCCCCCTCGGCGAAGTTCCTCATGCGGGCCATCTCGCTCATAGTGTCCATGACGCCGCGGAACGGGTGCCTCTTCCTACCCATCAATCCTCCCTCTCTTCCATTGTGATCTCGGTTGGATCACTCGTCTTCGTCCGAAGAATCCTGATCTTCCGGCACAGGCGGCCGCATCCAGGCCACGGAGGTCCACGGCACGAAGATCGGCTTTCCCTCCACGTCGCCGGATTTGTGGGCGTACACCACCCCGAGCTCGCCAACCTCCCTGAGCGTCACCAGCTCCCAGTTTTCTGTGCCCGTCCTGCAAAGTACCAGATCCTCCCCGATCCAAGCGTGCGGTATCGATCCCTCTGACACTACTTTTACCTCCATCTCCGGGTACGGTGAGCGGGCGACACTGCGTGCCACCCGCCCGGTCTACACTGAACGTCCGCCAACGTTTACTGGTTGCTGCGCCCGCTTTGTTCGGGGCTATCACCGCTCATCTGCTGGGGCGACGGCGCGCCGCTCGGACGGGACATCGCCCTGCCCGGTTCGGGAGCGGTTCTTGGCTCCGCGCCCATCTCGGGTTCGGCATTCAGCGCCTTGAAGAGAGAGAAGCACAGCCCGATCAGGACCAGCACGAACGGCCCGCCCGACACGATAGCCGCGTACTGAAGCCCCGTGAGGCCACCACTAAGGAGGCAGATGGCCGCCACCGCACCGGTGAGGACGCCCCAGGTGACGACGGCCCACCGCTTGGGATGTATGACGCCCTTCGAGGAGAGCATCCCCATCACCACCGAAGCGGCGTCAGCGCCGCTGACGAAGAAGAACGCCACCAGGATGATCGCAATAGTCGATGTCACGGCGGCCAGCGGGAACTGGTTCAGGACCGCGAACAGAGATGTTTCGGGAGTACCGGCGATGGTCGCGGCGTCGATCTTGCCGTCAAGGGCCAGGCCGATGGCGGCGCCGCCGAAGATGGCGAACCACACCATACTCACCACGCTGGGAACCACGATCACGCCTATGACGAACTCGCGGATGGTGCGGCCTCGGGAGATGCGGGCGATGAAGGTGCCAACGAAAGGCGCCCAGCTTATCCACCACGCCCAGTAGTAGATGGTCCAGCTCGACAGGAAGCTCGGGTCGTTGAAGAACGCGGTGGTGCGGAAGCTCATGGGAACGAACTGGGCTATATACCCACCAAGCGACTCGGCGAAGGTGTTGAGGATGAACACAGCCCCGCCCGCGATGAACAGGAACAGCACGAGCAGTACCGCGAGGACCATGTTCGTATTCGACAGCCACTGGATGCCCTTGTGCACGCCGCTAATCGCCGAGAGGACAAACGCCACAGTCAGGACCGCTATTATTATGAGCGCGACCGTGATGCCGCTCGAACCCGAATTGGGGACGGCGTCCGAGAGATAATGCAGTCCGCCCCTCATTTGCAGGGCGCCGAGCCCAAGCGAGGTCGCCGACCCGAACAGGGTGGCGAAGATAGCCAGAATGTCTATTGCCTTGCCGATGGGGCCGTAGACCCTATCACCCAAAAGCGGATAGAAGGCGCTGCTGATCAGGTTCGGCATCCCCTTGCGGAACGTGAAGTATGCGAGGGCTAGGCCGAGGACGGCGTAGATCGCCTACGGATGGAAGGCCCAGTGGAAGTATGAATATTCCATGGCAGTCTGCGCAGCCGTCAGTGAGGTGGGCTTGGCGAGCCCACCGGGGGGATCTGACATGTGCGACATGGGCTCGGCCACGCCGTAGAACATCAGGCCAATGCCCATCCCCGCGCTGAACATCATGGCCACCCACGAGATGGTGCTGAACTCGGGTTCCTCGTCCTGCGCGCCGAGCTTTATGACACCGAACCGGCTAAACGCCAGGTATATCGAGAACCCAACGAACCCGATGGACGACAGGATGAACACCCAGCCGAAGTTGGGTATCAGGAAATCGTTGAGGACCGCGTTGGACACGGCGTACAGGTTGTCCGGGAGAATTAACCCCCTGCAACGAACAACGCTGTAATGCCGACCGCCACCCAAAATACGGTAGGATCTATTCTTGATTCGTTCTGTCTCTCCACTTTGCTTACCCCTTCCCTTGGTGTGGAGCCTTGTATCCCCGCTTACACGTCAGCATAACATCATGTGGGAACGTGTTTCCATATCGGAACGCGTTCGCTGCCCCAGCGGCCCGAATTTCTGATCCGCCGACCTTCTTATTTGTCAAAGTATGACGAACCGCCTGGATCATGCCGCGAAGAAGCGGTAGAGATGTGCGCTTCCCTCGTGGGATCGCGCGTAGTTCACCCCGGTCAAAGCCCGTCGAGGGTGTATATGGAGAACCCGGTAAGGGGCTTCATGGTCTGGCTCATCGGGCCAGAGGTATGACAGCCAACATTATTCACCCACATGAGACACTTCGCCTCTGATTGGGCCAAATGCATTACGGAAACTGTAGGACAACCTGGGGATAAGTCAAGGATCATATTGTCCCTCCCCGCCTTGACCCTCGGCTAGAATCGCCAATTGATGATCGAGGAAAACGCCTTGCCGTTATTTGAAACACGTTGCCCGATTCGGTACATTGCTGCCGGATTGCATCGGGATGATTGCATGGCGGTGGATAGTTTGCCTGGTGTGGGTGAACTTTGATCCGGACGGTACGGTCGCAGACGTGATGGAGGAGAAATATGGCCAGGATTCTTGATGGAAAGGCCACCGCCGCCGAGGTGCGGGCCGAGGTTGCCCAGGAAGTGCGGAAGCTGGGGGAAGACGGCCTGGCGGTGAGGCTGGATGTGATCCTGGTCGGCGAAGACCCTGCCTCCGTCACCTACGTGCGAAACAAGGAGAAAGACTGCTCGGAAGTCGGCATCGAATCCCGGGTCCACCGCTTTTCTGAGGGCGCCACGCAGAAAGAGCTTGAGGAAATCGTCGAGCGGCTCAACGAAGACGAAGCAGTATCCGGGTTCTTCATGCAGCTCCCGATCCCGGACCATCTGGATTCCCAGGCCCTGATCTCACGCATCCGCCCTGACAAGGACGTTGATGGACTCAACCCCGAGAGTGCCGGGAGGCTGTCGATGGGCCTGCCCGCCCTCATGCCGTGCACGCCGCACGGCGTCATCCAGATTCTGCGCCGCGCCGATCTACCGATGGAGGGCCGGGAAGCAGTGGTTCTCGGGAGGTCGAACCTCGTCGGCAAGCCGATGGCGCAGCTACTCCTGCGCGAGAACGCCACAGTGACCATCTGCCATTCGCGCACGACGGACCTTGCCGATGTCGCAAGCCGGGCCGACATCCTCATCGTCGCCCTTGGCAGGAGGGAGATGGTCGGGGCTGATTACGTGAAGGATGGCGCCGTGGTGGTAGACGTTGGCATACATCGCAGGGATGAGGGAGGGCTGGTGGGGGACGTGCGCTTCGACGAGGTCGAGGGGAAGGCGTCAGCCATAACGCCTGTTCCTGGCGGCGTCGGACCAATGACCAGGGCGATGCTCCTCCACAATACGTTGCAGGCGGCGCACGGAAGGGGGGAGTAGTGGACCAGGAATCAGGTCCTCGCATCAAGGACGACGCGGACGAGGAGTATCCGCCGGGGCGGAGTGTGGATCTCCCGCGCATCGAAGGCGCGGTCAGGGAGATACTCGCGGCAATAGGTGAAGACCCTGAGCGGGAGGGTTTGATCGACACCCCGAGGCGGGTGGCGAAGGCATACGAGTTTCTGTTTGCTGGCCTGGACGCCGACCCTGCAAGGCAGTTGAGCGTTGGTTTTCAGGAGGATCATCACGAGATGGTCCTGATCCGGGACATACCCTTCAACTCAATGTGTGTGCCGAGCAAGCAGATCGTGAACCGCGTGGGCGGAGCAAGGCGGGCGGCGGATATCGCCGTTGGCGACGGATTGTGGACGCTGGCGAACGGCACGGTCGAGAGAACGACGGTAAAACAGGTGTCAAGTCGAAGAGTCCAGGAAGTCGTCGAAGTCGTAACGGATAAGGGTGTCATACGTGTGACCCCGGATCATCCGCTCGCTACCTCAAACGGTTGGGTAGAAGCGCAAGATTCGGCAGGATGTCTCGTTGAGTGGACAAACCCCAATAGTTTGCACCGTGCCCGCAGGCCACCGAAACTCGGGTACTCGTTTGGGTACGCTGTGGGTGCAATGTTCTCCGACGGCACGGTGAGTGACCGCTACCTGTCGCTGGTTGTCAATGGGCGCGAGTTCGCAGGCCGGTTCGCGGTAGCAATGGTGGAGGCTTTTGGTGTGGAGGCTAGAATCGAAGAGGTCTCACGCCCGAGCGGCTTCCTCCGTAGACAGGTTCCGGGATTTCGCGTCCGCGTCGTATCTTCTTACCTGGCTGATCTATTTCGCATGTACGCCGGTGGGGACGCGCATCACATGAGACAGCGCTTCCCCCGCGCGGTGCTAAACGACGAAGAGAGCTTGCGGGGCTTCATAGACGGGTACGCTGAGGGCGATGGTTTCCGGCCGAAGCGAGCATCCGGCGTCATTATGGTCAGCGCCAACACCCCCTTTCTCCACGAGTTTGCGGAGGTGGTCGGCGCACGATTCTCCGGCGGTCCTCAACTCTACGTCTCCGACCGCTGGAACCAAAAAGGCTGGTACGGCAAACATGGCTTCCGCCAAGAAGAGCATCGCACCACCCTCGCAGAGGCAAACTACGCTAAGGTACTCGAGGTACGCAGGAAAGTGACGGATAGCAAGCCTTACACGGTTTATTCTTTCCGATGTGAGCCTTACCCAACGTTCTTGATCGGCGGGCACCTGACACATAATTGTGAGCATCATCTCCTGCCCATGATCGGCAAGGCCCACGTCGGCTACATCCCGGACGGGAAGGTCGTCGGCCTCTCCAAACTCGCGCGGGTGGTAGAGGGATATTCCCGCAGACCCCAGCTCCAGGAGCGGCTGACGGCCCAGATCGCCGACGCCCTGCACGGAAGCCTGAAATCCAAGGGCGCCATCGTCGTCGTCGAGGCGAACCACCTGTGCATGACGGTCAGAGGCGTACAGAAACCCGGAAGCGTCGCCGTCACCAGCGCCGTGCGCGGCATCTACGCCAGGGACCAGCGCACCCGCCAGGAGGCCATGAGCCTCATAACCGGACAGCGTTAGATAGTTTCGGGTTCGAGAAATGGTGAGTGATTCCGAAGTAAATCCAGCTTCCACGGAGGACAAAAACTCGCTGAGAAAACGCGTCCTTGAACAACGCGACGACATGCCCCCCGAAACCCGGAATACCTTCGGCCAGGAAATCATTCGGAACGTCATCAGCCTGGAAACTTATGGTGAATCGAAAGTGGTGCTGGCATACGTCGGGTTCGGCAGCGAGCTACGGACCGACGAGTTCCTGCGCCGGACCCTGAACATCGGCAAACGATTGCTCCTCCCAAGGGTCAACCGCAAGACGAAGTCGCTCGACCTGTACAAGGTGAAGGATCTGGCGCGTGACCTCACGTCAGGAACCTGGGGGATAAAAGAACCAGACCCGAGCCGATGCGGCCAGGCGGACATTCGGGACGTGGATTTCGTACTCGTCCCCGGCGTCGCGTTCGACAGTCGGTGCGGACGTCTGGGCTACGGAGCCGGTTTCTACGACGGGCTGCTCGCCAACCGGCGCATTTCACAGACCCGGCTCGTCGCAGGGGCTTTCGAGGTACAGATGGTCGAGCGCGTACCGATGCTGGCGCACGACGTGTACCTGGATCTCGTGCTGACGGAAAAGAGACACTACCCCGCGTAACCCAGCACAGCGTTCCCTAGCAACGCCTGACACGGATTTCACCGTGGCTTTCGGCGCCGCGGAGACCGGAAAGGCCATCATCCGAGGCTGCTCATCGTCGGGCATCCATTAGGCCGGAGGCACAAATTTCTCCTGTTTGCAAAATCTGGTTCCCATGGCTCTTGACCACGTATCGGACTTATGTTACATGTTCCCATATTGAGAAAGCAGTGCGCGATGCGCAACACGCGGCAAAAAATTCCGCGCGGGAACCCGGTTCGGGTGGAGGTCTAGAAAACCTTGGGAAGTGGGCGAAAAATCTCTTCTGACGGCTTCGTTATTCGGGGTCTCTCGTGTGTGAAGTTTGCGGGCCGTGGGTGTCGAACGGGGGTTTCGGATGGAGACTAGCGCCGGGGTGGTTATCATCGGGGCCGGCATCGTGGGTTGCAGCGTCGCCGAGCACCTGACGCGGATGGGATGGCGGGACGTGGTGGTCCTGGATCAGGGGCCGCTCTTCGAGGCTGGCGGCTCCACTTCACACGCCCCCGGCCTGATGTTTCAGACCAACCCATCAAAGACGATGACCGACCTGGCCAAGTACAGCGTCGACCGCTACATGGAACTCGAAGTGGACGGCCAGCCGTGCGGGTATCAGGCTGGCGGCATCGAGGTCGCAGAGACGCCCGAGCGCCTGACGGACCTCAAGCGCAGGCATGGCCTCGCCGCCTCGTGGGGGCTCGAATCCCACCTCATCTCTCCCGAGGAGTGCGCGGAGAAGATACCGCTCCTGGATAAGACAAAGATCCTTGGCGGTTTCTTCGTTCCCTCGGATGGCATCGCGAAGGGCGTCCGGGCGTGCGAGGCGATGGGACGATTGGCCTCCGAACGCGGCGCGAAGTTCCACGGCGAGACCGAGGTAACGGGCATCGAGGTTAAGGATGGCCGGGTTCGGGCCGTGGAGACGGACAAGGGACGCATCGAGGCTGAGCTAGTCATAAGTTGCGCCGGGATGTGGGGGCCGTACATCGGGCGCATGGTCGGTATGACGGTGCCGCTCATGCCGATGCAGCACCAGTTCGCGTGGACCACGCCGCTCGCCGATCTTGCGGGTGAGACGCGGGAAGTTATGCAACCCATGCTGCGCCACCAGGACTTCTCGATGTACATGCGCCAGAGGGAGGACTACTACGGCATCGGGGCGTACAGGCATCGTCCCATGCCCATCTCGGCCGACGATATCAGGCGCGACTATCGGGGTGAGGGGGAATTCCCTTCGGTCCTCGAGTTCACGCCCGAGGACTTCGAACCAACGTGGCAGGAGGCGCGCAAGATGCTCCCCGCGCTGCGGAACGTCGAGATAGATCGTCCGATGAACGGGCTGTTCTCTTTCACGCCGGACGGCGGTTCGCTGCTCGGCGAGTCGAGGGAGGCGAAGGGGTTCTGGGTCGCTGAGGCGGTCTGGATCACACACGCCATCGGCGTCGGTAAGGTCATGGCCGAATGGCTCACGGACGGCGTCCCGAGCATAGATATAGCAGGCGCAGACGTTCACCGCTTCGACCCGTACGCTAGGAGTTCGGCCTACATCCTGGCCCGCAGCTCCCAGTCTTTCCGCGAGGTCTACGACATCATCCACCCCCAGCAGCCGATGGAGGACCCGCGCCCCCTGCGCACAAGCCCGTTCTATGCGCGCCAGAAAGAACTGGGGGCATACTTCCTCGAAGCGTCAGGGTGGGAGAGGCCGCAGTGGTTCGAGGCGAACCAGAGGCTGCTCGACGGGCAGGACGACGTACTCGGACGCGGCGAGTGGGCCGGACGGTACTGGTCCGAGATCGCCGCCGCCGAGGCCCGCGCCACCCGCGAGAACGTAGCCCTCTACGACATGACCTCCCTCAAACGTGCCGAGGTCACAGGGCCTGGTTCCCTCGACTTCCTGCAACGCCTGACCACGGGCCAGCTCGATAGGCCGCCTGGCAAGGTTACGTACACGCTCATGCTGGACGATGCGGCTGGGGTGAAGAGCGACATAACCGTTGCCCGCCTGGAGGATGAACGCTTCCAGCTCGGCCTGAACGGGCCGCGGGACATCGAGTGGATGGAGCGCCATCTACCAGCCGACGGCTCCGTGCAGGTTCAGGACATCACGCCGGGAACCTGCTGCGTCGGGGTGTGGGGGCCGTCAGCCCGCGACATGGTGCAGAGCCTCTCCGAAGACGATTTCTCGAACGAGACGTTCGGGTTCTTCAACGCGAGGTACGCCTACTTGCGCGAAGTTCCGGTAACGGCGCTGCGGCTCTCCTACGTTGGGGAGCTTGGCTGGGAGATCTACACATCATCGGATTTGGGATCGAGGCTTTGGGATCTTCTGTGGGAAGGGGGTCAGCCATACGGCGTGGTGGCTGGAGGCCGGGCTGCCTTCAACTCCATGCGCATCGAGAAGGGCTACCGGTCCTGGGGCACGGACATGACCACCGAACACGACCCTTACGAGGCGGGACTCGGCTTCGCCGTCAAGGCGGACAAGGGCGACTTCATAGGGCGTGATGCGCTGGCGAAACGCAAGGAAGCTGGGCCGCGCCGCAGGCTGGTATGTACGCTGCTCGATGACCCGAACCTGGTAGTGATGGGCTACGAGCCGGTATTCGTGGATGGCCGCGCAGTCGGTTACGTGACGAGCGCGGACTTTGGCTATACGCTCGGGCGGAGCATCGCGTACGCCTGGGTGCCGCCGGAGTACGCCGGGGTCGGGAGGCGGCTGGAGATCCAATACTTCGGCGAGCGTCATCAGGCCACGGTCTTCGAGGAGCCGCTCTTCGACCCGGCGATGAAGCGGATGCGGGCGTGATGAAGCCCCGCGAGGCGGAGGTACGAAGCCGGAAACCCTCGGCGAGCGTGCTCGACGCCATAGGTGATACCCCGCTCGTCCGGGTGGATGGCGTGTGGGCCAAGCTCGAGTACCTGAATCCTTCAGGTTCGATCAAGGCCCGCATAGCCAAATACATGGTCGAGAAGGCCGAGGAGGAAGGGCTCCTGAAGCCCGGCGACACCCTCGTCGAGGCGTCGAGCGGCAACACGGGCAACGCCCTCTCCATGGTCGCGGCGGTGAAGGGATACAGGATGCTCGTCGTGATGCCGAGCGGCATGAGCCCCGAGCGGGTGGCGATCTCACTCGGTTTCGGGGCCGAGGTTCTCGAGGTCGGGAACTTCCACGTGAACGAGGCGCTCGCGAAGGCGCGGGAACTCGGTGAACAGCCCGGCTACTACTGCCCGCGGCAGTTCGACTCCGAGTGGAACGTCGAGGAGAACCGCACGTGGCTTGGACCGGAGATACTTTCGCAGTTGCCAGAAGGAACCGTACCCGACGCGCTGGTCATGGGAATCGGGACGGGAGGTACGCTCGTCGGGGTCGGGCAGGCTTTCAGGGAGGCGAACCCTGACGTGAAGCTCTTCGGGGTCGAACCTGACGAGTCCTGCACCATCCTGTGCGGCGAGACGGGCAAGCACGCCATCGAAGGCATCTCGGATGGCTTCGTCCCGACCATCTATGAACGACACGGCGGGATGGTGGACGGCGTGTACTCGGTCTCAAGCGGGGACTCGCTCGGCCACATGTGGCGCATCGCGCGCGAGTACGGGATGTTCGTCGGTCCCAGCAGCGGGGCGAACCTGGCTGTGGCGCACCGGATACAGGAAGAGCATCCTGACTTGAAAACGATCGTCACGCTCTTTTGTGACGAGGGCGAGAAGTACATAAACGACCATTTTCGCGACGCGCGCACCCCGTCGGACACAGCAGAGATCCCGGAGAAAGGGTGATGCGAAGGACCGTATAGGAGCCTCTTCCCAAAGCGAACCAAACCCTCAAACGGGTGTGCGAAACCAGCAAGAAAGGAGCAACTTTCGATGGCAGACAACATCAATCCGGATCCAGGCATCCTCCAGTACACGAGGCTGTTCAAGTCCCCGTACTTCTATGGCTCGCGCAGGCACAATGTGCAGAAGTACAGCGTCTACAACCACCACTACCACCCGCGCTACTACCGCGATCCGGTCGAGGAGTACTACCAGCTACTCGAAGGCGTCACGATGTGGGACGTCGGCGGGGCCGAGCGTCAGGTCGAGATCACAGGCCCCGACGCCTTCGAGTTCACCAACATGCTCACGCCGCGCGACCTGAATAAGTGCAACGTGGAGCAGTGCAAGTACGCCTTCATCACCAACGCCCAGGGCGGCATTATCAACGACCCGGTGCTCCTGCGCCTGGATGAGAACCACTTCTGGCTCTCGCTCGCAGATAGCGACGTGTTGCTGTGGGCGCAGGGTCTCGCCTACAACATGAACTTCGACGTGGAGATAAAGGAGCCCGACGTCGGCCCGATGCAGGTACAGGGGCCGAAGTCCAGGGAGGTCATGACCGACCTCTTTGGCGAGGACATCCTCGACGTTCCCTACTACTACATGGTTCACAGGCAACTCGACGGGATGGAACTCGTCATCTCGCGCACAGGCTATTCAGGCGAGCTCGGCTACGAGCTATACCTGAAGAACGCAAGCCGCGACGGGCTCAAGCTCTGGGACCGGGTTTTGCAGGCTGGCGAGCCGCATGGGATCTCCCCGATCGGACCGTGCCACATACGCAGGATCGAGGGCGGCATCCTGGCCCTGGGCTGCGACATGTGGTACGACACCAACCCCTACGAGGTCGGCTACGGCTACAAGTGGATGGTCGAGCTGGAGCAGGAGCAGGACTTCGTGGGCCGCGAGGCTTTGAAGAAGGTCAGCGAGGAGGGTGTCAGCCGCAAGCTGGTCGGGGTGGAGATCGGGGGCGAAAACCTCGGCTCGTACAACGACGGCTCCATGATCGACTACTTCCCGGTCAACAAGGATGGCGAGACGATAGGCAAGGTAACATCCGCCTGCTATTCGCCGCGCCTGGAGAAGAACATCGGCTTCGCGATGGTGCCGGTTGAGTACAGCGAGATCGGGATAGAGTTGGACATCGAGCGCCCCGAGGGCACGGTCTCGGCCACCGTCGCCGACCGTACCTTCTTCAAGCCGGAGCACGCGGAACAGACCCTGTCGGCCAGCAGCTCCTCCAAGGGAGCCTGAGAAAAGTGGCTGGGCGCTTCGGCGTCCGGCCCTCCTCGACCAATATGATGGCCCGCAGAGATACGAAGACACAGCAAGGAACCGCAGGCAGGCGCGAAGCGAACCGGATGCTGGCCGAAGCGCTACGGAGTCCCGGCTACGAGGTATTGCCCTTCGAGGGCGTCGAAGAGGCTGTAGTCGAGCACGTTCCGCACCACATCGGGCTTACGGTCACTGCCTCGCCGGCAAAGGGCATCTGGCCGACGGTGGAGCTAGCCGAACGATTGTCAGGACACAGCCTTGGGGTATCGCCCCACCTCTCGGCACGGCTCATCCGGGACAGGGCCGAGCTGGCCGAAATTCTGGCCCGGCTACGTGAGGCCGGGGTGCGGAGCGCCTTCATCGTCGCGGGAGACGCGGAGAAGCCAGCCGGGGAGTTTGAGGGCGCAGGCGCGTTGCTTCAGGCGATGGCCGAGATCGGACACCCGTTCGAGAAGGTTGGCATAACAGGGTATCCCGAGAGCCATCCGATCATCAGCGACGAAGCAACGATCCAGGCTATGTACGATAAGGCCCCGCACGCCGACTACATCATCAGCCAGATCTGCTTCGACCCGAGGGTGATCTCCGACTGGTCCCGTTGGGTGAAGCGCCGGGGCATCGAACTGCCGATCCGGATCGGGATGCCGGGCGTCGTGAACCGCCAGAAACTGATGCGGATCTCCGCGACCATCGGCCTCGGCGAGTCGGCCCGCTTCCTCCTGAAGCAGCGCAACTGGCTCATCAAGATGTTCATGCCAGGCGGCTACAGCCCTAACGGTCTGGTCCTCGGCCTGAAGGGGAGCCTGGCAGATCCCGAGAGCAACATCGAAGGCTTCCACATCTACACCTTCAACGACGTGGAGAAGACCGAGGTGTGGCGGCGTGAGTTGCTCAAGCGCGTCGAGCAAACGTAAACTTTCCGTAAACGAGCAGGAGGAGTCCGCAGAGCATGGCATTCCCGACCGACCTTCAAATAGCCCGCAAAGCCAGGCTGGAGCCGCTGAAGGATATCGCCGCCAGCATTGGCATCGGCGAACACCTCCTGGAGCCATACGGCGAGAACGTCGCGAAGATAAAGCTGGACGCGATGGAGGAGCTCGCGGACAGGCCGAAGGCGAAGTACGTCCTTGTATCGGCCATCACCCCGACACCCTTGGGCGAAGGCAAGACCACGACGACAGTGGGGCTCGGGCAGGCTTTCAGGCACATCGGCAGGACGGCTACGGTCGCCATCCGTCAGCCCTCGATGGGGCCGACGTTCGGGATCAAGGGCGGAGCAGCGGGCGGGGGATACAGCCAGGTGGTGCCGATGGAGACTTTCAACCTGCACCTCACTGGCGACAACCACGCAGTGACCGCGGCCCACAACATGCTGGCCGCCATGATCGACAACCACATCCACCACAACGACGACTTCTTCCACGTGGACCGTCACAGCGTCGGCTTCCGGCGCGTCCTCGACGTGAACGACCGGGCGCTACGGAACGTCATCACCGGCCTCGGCGAGCGGGTGGACGGCGTCCCCCGCCAGACCGGATTCGACATCACCCCGGCCTCTGAGGTAATGGCGATCCTGGCTCTCTCCCGCTCCCTGCGCGACATGCGCGAGCGGCTCGGGCGCATAGTCATCGGCAACGACACGGACGGAAACCCGATCACGTCGGAAGATCTGAAAGCGGCGGGTGCGATGGCGGTTATCATGAAAGAGGCGATCAAGCCGAACCTGATGCAGACGCTCGAAAACACGCCGGCCCTGGTCCACGCTGGTCCGTTCGGGAACATCGCAACTGGCAACTCGTCTGTGGTTGCCGACCTGATCGGCATTCACGGCGGCGACTTCCTCATCACCGAAGCCGGCTTCGGCGCGGATATGGGGGCCGAGCGGTTCTTCAACATCAAGTGCCGCATCTCCGGCCTCGTACCGGATGCCGCGGTACTTGTCGCGACGGTCCGGGCCTTGAAAGCCCACTCTGGACGTTTCGAGGTCAGGGCCGGGCAGCCCCTCCCCGAGAAGATGCTCGCGGAGAATCCTGACGACGTGCTCGCGGGCGCGGCCAACCTGAGGAAGCAGATCGAGAACATCAGGGTACACGGCGTCTCTCCGGTAGTGGCGATCAACGCCTTCCCAACGGATTTCGATTCAGAGCACGACGCAATACGCGAGGTCGCCGAGGAGATGGGGGCACGCGTCGCAGTCTGCAATCACTTCTCGGATGGCGGGAAGGGGGCCGTCGAACTGGCCGAGGTGGTCGCCGAAGCTGCGGAGGAGCCTTCATCGTTCAACTTTCTGTACCCGGAGAAGGCTCCGCTGCGCGAGAAGATCGAAGCCATAGCCACGAACGTCTACGGGGCCGACGGCGTCGAGTACGACCTGACGGCCGCCCGCCAGCTCGAATCCCACGAGGAGAATGGCTTCGGGAACCTGCCCATCTGCATGGCCAAGACGCACCTCTCAGTCTCATCAGACCCGGCCCTCAAAGGCGCCCCGAAGGGCTGGACGCTCCCTGTCAGGGAGGCGCGCATCTCGGCCGGAGCCGGGTTCGTCTACCCCATCTGCGGCGACATGCGCACCATGCCCGGCCTCAGCGTACATCCCGCCGCCCAGAACATAGACCTAGACGAAGACGGCCAGGTAGTCGGGCTGTTTTGAACGACCAGGACAAAAATCACAGGTGGCGACCGAGCCGGAGTTACGAGTCTTCCGGCGGTCGGGTGGCTTACGACGTTTTCGGAGATGGACCTCCGGTGGTCCTGGTCCACGGCACGCCTTTCTCTTCCCGCGTCTGGCGCAGGATCGTTCCTGAGCTGGCCGGGGATCAGACCGTGTACGTCTTCGACCTTCTCGGATATGGGAATTCGGAGAAGCGGGAGCATCAGGATGTCTCGCTGGCGGCCCAGGCGAGGCTGCTCCCCGAATTGCTGGACCACTGGGGCCTTGAATCCCCCGGCATCGTCGCCCACGACATCGGCGGCGCGGCCACGCTCAGGGCGCACTTATTGGAAGGTCGGGACTTCAATGCCATCGCCCTGATCGATGCCGTGGCGCTTTCGCCGTGGGGATCGCCCTTCTACACGCTTGTCCAGGAACACGTCGGTGTTTTCAGGCAGATACCGGCATACATGCACCGGGCGATGGTGGCAGCCTACATCAGGGACGCGACCTACCAGCCGATGGGCGACGAAGAAATAGAGCCGTACATCGAGCCCTGGCTCGGTCCGGAGGGACAGGACGCTTTCTACCGCCAGATCTTCCAGAACGACCAGCGGTACACGGACGAGGTGCAGGACCGTTACGGTGAGATCACACGCCCCGTCCTCATCCTATGGGGCGAGGAGGACCGTTGGATCCCACCCGAAAAAGGCGAGCAACTGCACGCCAGGATACCGGGCTCCCGACTGCAGAAGATCCCGGGCGCAGCGCACCTCGCGATGGAAGACACGCCGGACACCGTCACCACTGCCCTGAAGGATTTCTTCTCGGCGGATCGGGCAGCATGATGAACGTGACAAGGGCGTGCGGTATAGTTCGCAAGCTATGTTTCGAGGAGAGGGGTAGACATGCCTGAGAGAAGGACGCCGCTTTACGATTTCCACTTCCGTTCGGCGAGGAACGTCATCAAGGGCGGCGGGGACTTCATGTTCCCGAGCGCGTACACATCCTCCACGGAGGAGCACCTGAACGTGCGGCGCAACGTGGGGATGCAGGATCTCTCGACGATGGGTGAGATAGACATCAAGGGACCGGGAGCGGAGAGGTTGGTCAGGCGATTACTGGTCAACGAGGTTCAGGACATGGAGCCGGGCCAGCTCCGTTACTCGACCATGTGCAACGAGGACGGCGGCGTAATCGACGACCTGACAGTCTACAAGTTCGGTGACGAGCACTTCATGGTAGTCGCGAGTTCCGGGCCGCGCCTGAAGACTTACCGTTGGATCTCCGAGCACGCAGCCGGTAACAGCGCCTACGTCACCGACGTGACCGCCGCCATCGCCCTGCCCGTCGTGCAGGGCCCGCGCTCACGCCGGTTCCTCAAGACCATCGCCGAGGACGTGGACCTGGACAGCCTGCGTTTCTTTCGCTTCGCGCCGTGCCGGATAGGCGAGGTCGAGCTTCTCATCTCACGTTCGGGCTACACGGGAGAACTTGGCTACGAGCTGTACACACCGGCGGATCAGGCAGCGGTGCTGTGGGAATATCTGCTCGACAAGGGGCGTGAGTTCGACCTCCGTCCCTATGGTGTCGAGGCCATGCAGAGCCTGCGGATAGAGAAGAGCCTGCCGCTATACGGGCCTGACATAAGCGAGAATGACACGCCGTTCCACGTCGGCCTGTCGCGTTGGATCCGGATGAACAAACGCGACTTCATAGGCCGCGACACCCTCCTGCGTTTGCAAGAAAAGGGACTCGACCGCCGCTGGGTCGGCCTCACTCTGGAGAGCGAGGTTCCTGCCGCCGCTGGCGCGAAGGTATACAGCATCGGCGACGTGGCGACCTTCCGAGAGCCCATAGAAACTGGCGCCGAAGCCGGGGACTACGAGGACTCGGTGATGCCGGGAGATAGGCAGGTCGGGCGCGTCACCTCGAGCGCGATGGGCCACAGCGTCCGCAAGATGCTCGCGATGGCGTACGTAGACACGGGCCACTCCTGGCCTGGTGCGAACCTCGTCGTCGAGATAAACGGACGCCCGATACCGGCCAGAGTCGCCCAGACACCGTTCTTCGACCCGGAGAACGCCCGCATCCGCTCCGAACCAGCCGAGGACGAACACCGTCCCGAGCCCAACGGGCATTCTTCGAACTCGGCCACCTCCAGGACCAACGTCCCCGTGGCCAGGTTTGGGCAGTCTCAGAACGGCGGCTCGCGGTCGTGAGCGTCACCTACTCCGGCCGCTTCGACGCCATCGTCGTCGGCGTCGGCGGGATGGGAAGCTCCACCGCCTACCACCTTGCCAGGCGCGGCAAGCGGGTGCTCGGCCTCGAGCGGTTCGGCGTCCCTCATTCGATGGGGTCTTCGCACGGCCACACCCGCATCATCAGGCTCGCGTACTATGAGCATCCGTCTTACGTGATCCTACTCCGGCGGGCCTACGAGCTGTGGCGTGAGATCCAGAGCCAGGCCGGAGAGAGGCTCCTGCACATCACGAGCTCCGTAGACGCAGGCCCGGAAGATTCCTGGGTCTTCAAGGGCTCGTGGGAGTCTTGCAGGCTCCACGACCTACCGCACGAGGTATTGACCGGCGCGGAGCTGAAACGCCGCCATCCCGGCTACAACCTGCCGCCAGACCACCTCGCGCTGGTGCAGCCGGAGGGGGGATTCCTTGCCCCCGAGCGGTGCATCGTCTCCTACGTGACGGCGGCGCAGGCGCACGGGGCCGAGATCCACGGCCACGAACAGGTTCTGGAGTGGGAGCCCCTCGAAGGCGGCGTCCGCGTCCGAACCGACCGCGGCACGTACGAGGCAGACAACCTCGTCGTGACCGCCGGAGCCTGGAACGGGGATTTCCTCGACGTGCTCGACGGGCTCGCCGTTCCCGAAAGGCAGGTTCTCGCCTGGTTGCAGCCGGATCGCCCGGAGCACTTCCGCCCGGACAACTTCCCGGTCTTCAACCTGCTGGTGGACGAGGGACGCTTCTACGGCTTCCCCATCCACGGCGTGCCTGGCTTCAAGTTCGGCAAATACTTCCACCTAAACGAGACCGGCCCGGCCGATGAAATAGACCGCCAGCCCCACGACTACGACGAGCAAATTCTGCGTGACTTCGCCGGTCGATACTTCCCTGACGGTTGCGGCCCGACGATGGACCTGCAAACCTGCATGTTCACCAACACCCCTGACCACCACTTCGTCATAGACCTGCACCCCGAGTACCCGCAGGTGAGCCTGGCCTCGCCGTGCTCCGGTCACGGCTTCAAGTTCGCCAGCGTGGTTGGGGAGATCATGGCGGATCTCGCCACGACGGGCCTGACCCGCCACGACATAAGCCTCTTCCGCCTCGACCGACTGATCGGAGAACGGCGTCCCGACCGCGGCAGCCTCGAGTCTGGCCGCAACGGGCGCCCCCATTCCTTCCCCCGCGCCGAGGATGTGAGGGCGTTCTGGTAGAGGACGCTGGCCATAACGAATCTCTGTCGGTAGTGTAGGATTCCCAGCCATGTGCGCCGTAGTCAGAAGAAGCCCATCCGTACAGTCGGTGGATCGCGCCATCTCCGTGATGGAGCTACTTGCCCGTCAGGGATGGTCCGGGGTAACTGAGGTCGCCAACGAGCTGGAGATCCACAAATCCACAGCGTACAGGTTGCTCACCACGCTCAGGGACAGGAGGTTAGTCGAGCAGGACGCGGCGACCGAGAAGTACCGCCTGGGCTTCGGGATGTTGCTCCTGGCAAGCGCCGTCAGCGCAGACCTGGACATCCTTCGCTGCGCCAGGCCGATCTGTGACCGCCTGAGCGAACAGACCGGTGAGACCGTCACCATCACGGTCCTCGAAGAGGACGAAGCCGTCATCGTCCACCAGAGTGTCTCTCGAGCATCAGCCGTCAGCGTCGATTGGACGGGCCTTCACACGCCGCTGCATGCCACCGCCGCAGGAAAAGTGTTCCTTGCCTACATGCCGGAGGACCAGAGGCTCCGTGTTTTGAACAGGAAGCTGGAGCGCTTCACCGAAAACACCATGGTCTCCGCATCGGGTTTGAAATCCCAGCTACAGGAGATTCGGGACCAGGGCTACAGCCACACGGTCGAGGAACTCGAGATCGGGCTGAGCGCCGTCGGTGCGCCGATTCGCCGCTCTGGGGGCGAGGTCGTGGGTGCCGTGAGCGTCTCTGGCCCGGCTTTCCGGCTATCGCCCGAAGACCTCCTCGCCGCCGGAGCCCAGGTCCGGGATGCCGCGGACGAAATATCGTGGTGCCTCGGATACCACGCCACCATCCCAGGCGAGTGACGCACTTCACGCCACTTCATCCGAATAGGCGTGAAAGTGTCAGAATCCGTAGAGAAAACAGCGGATCGGCAAAACTTTCGTTGGCGCGCTCGGCAGGACTCGAACCTGCGACCTTCTGATTCGTAGTCAGACGCTCTATCCGGCTGAGCTACGAGCGCATCTTGTGATCCATGATATCGTCCGAAGGGGCTTTGCTCAAGGTGCGTGTGATCTGTGATTGATTTTGAGGATATAATTCTGGCGATGATGGGGAGATGTTCTGAGAACGAAGTGGGCCGCACGTTTTGAGCGCGGCGGTTCTGCTGGTTATCGGGGATGACGAAGAACGCCTGCACCTCAGGCGGGCTTTGTCTGGTGAGGGGTGGCGTGTGTTGCCCGCCGGTTCCGGCGCCCAGGCGCGTCAGATCTCCGGCCGCGAGGACTTCGAGATCGCGGTAGTTGATAATCGTCTGCCCGATGAACGCGGGTTCCAGGTGATAGCTGGTGTGCAGAAGCCGAACGTCTCGACTGTCGCCCTTTTGCGAGATGAGGACACTATGGACCGCATCGTGGGTATCGAGCTCGGCGCGGATTACTATATGCGCTCGCCTGTGAATCCCAGGGAGCTGGTGGCTAGGGTGAAGCAGATCCTTCGGAAACGCGAGATCGCGGGCGAGATGGCTGGCGCTTCTGGCCGCATCCACATAGGCGACCTGGCGATTGATCCGGATCGGGTCGAAGTCAACAAGGGCGGCAAGGAAATCCTGCTCTCTCCACGCGAGTTCAAGCTGCTCTATACCCTGGCCCGCAGCCCGGGCAGGGTCTTCCCGCGCGGCGCGCTTCTGCGGCAGGTCTGGGGCGAGGACGAGTACATAGACGAGCGCACCGTGAACGTCTACGTCCAGCGCCTCCGCAACAAACTCGGCGATAATCCCTCAGAACCCAAACTCATAGAGACAGTTCGCGGCTTCGGCTACCGCCTCGTCAAACAGTAGCGAATCCAGGAGGCTCATTCGCTTCGTTTGTGGAGCGTAAGTCGTATTGCTTTTCCCTACTCCCGACGCACGGATGTAGCGAACCCTCGAACTGAACTCGTATCAGGCGGGGGAGCGCCGGATCAGAGCTCCGCCCCGGATCGTCTCTCCAGGCCGCACGTCGTAGCCGTGGCCGACTATGCAGTCCTCCAAGTATGCGCCGTCGCCCACACTCGCGCCGGGCAGCAGGATGCTGCTCTTGATGGTAGCGTTGGGGCGGACCCAACAGTCGCTCCCGACCGTCACGTCGCCAGCGAGCGTGACATCCCTTCCGATCACCGCGTCCCGGCCAACTAGCACGTGCCCTTCCAGGCTGGCGGAGGGGTGGATGTGGGCGTCCTCCCCGACCCACAGGCTCTCGCCGCGCTTCTCGCCCGGTATCTTCACCCGCACCCGGCCAGACAGCACGTCGTACTGGGCCTCCCGGTAAGCCTGAAGCGTCCCGATGTCAGACCAGTAAAAATCCCCCTGATAGCCGACGAACCGCTCCCCGTTTGCCAGAAACTTCGGGAACACGTCGTGGGCAAAGTCGAAGAAAGTTCCTTCTGGGACGTAATCCAGGACGCGTGGCTCGAACACGTAAATTCCGGTATTGGCAAGCGTGCTGATCGCATCCCTTGGGTTGGGTTTCTCCTGGAAACCGAGGATGTTTCCCCCCTCATCCACCTCCACCACCCCGAACTCCGAGGTATCGAAGACCCGGCGCAGCGCGATGGTGGCTAGCGCATCCTTCTCCTTGTGGAAGGCGACGAGCTCACCGAGATCCACATCCGTCAGGGCGTCACCCGATATGACGACGAAGGTATCGTCGAATTTCTCCGCCAGCCGCCGGACGCCCCCCGCCGTCCCGAGTAGCTGCTCTTCCCTTTCCAGGTGGACTTTCATGCCGTCAACCCGCGATTCTTCGCCGTAGGCCCGGAGCAGGGCGTCGGCCAGATAGAACACGTTCACGTGTACCTCGTCGAAGCCGTGGGTGGCCAGAAGCTCGAAGATGTGCTCGATGATCGGGGTATCGACAACTGGGGCCATCGGTTTCGGTACTTCGCCTGTCAGCGGGAAAAGCCGGGTACCCTTGCCCGCCGCGAGCGCCATCGCCTTCATAGTCTCTTCACCATTCCCTGCTTTCGTTCAGGTAAGCTTTCTTGCGGAACGCCGCTTCCACGTCCACGCCTGCCATCTCCGCGAGATCCAGGAGATTCCACACGGCATCGTATATCTCCATGCCAAGCATCTCCACCACCGCCGCCCGCTCCCCGGCGTTCATCTGGCCGACATCACGTTTGCCGTCACGGGATATTTTCAGAACCTCAGCCGCGACCCCTCCCACCTCGGCTGTCAGGTAAGCCAGGCGCTGATCCAGGGTAATATCGAAGCCCTTCGCCCGCTTGAGACGCCGGATTTGACCCTGGATCTCAGCCAGCGTCAGCCCGCTTTCAGTCGGATCTTCGGAGCCTGCGTGCAGTCCGTCGGGCCGTGATCTATATTCACCGTCATGCATTTGGATACTCTACAAGAACTGTTTCCCACGGCCAAGCTCGACGAACCCCTCAGACGCTACACGGCCTGGAAGATAGGCGGACCCGCCGACGCGCTGCTCGAACCCCGCAGCGCCGATGAGGTGATCTCGGCCGTGAAGAAGGCAAGTGAGCACGATATCCCCATCACCATCCTCGGGGGCGGCACAAACGTCCTCGTCCGCGACGGCGGCGTGCGCGGCCTCACCATCAGGCTCGCCAAAGCACTCAAGGACGTGGCGTTCGATGGGGAATGCGTGATCGCCGACGCCGGCGTTCTCTATCCTGTCCTCGCCAACACCACGGCGGCCCGCGGCCTCGCCGGATTGGAGTTCGCCACAGGCATTCCGGGAACCGTCGGCGGCGCTGTGTATATGAACGCTGGCGCATACGGCTCCGAGACCGTCGAAGTTCTGGACTGGGCTGACGTTTTCCGTCCCGACGCCGGGGAGGTAGTCAGGATGACGAACGGGGATCTGGGGCTCTCGTACCGTCACAGCGTTCTGCACGAGCGGCAGGGTTGGATCGTGCTCCGCGCCGGATACACCCTGGGGCCTGGAGATCCCGCGGAACTCAAAGCCCGCATAAGGGAGTTCCGTGCCCAGCGCATGAACGGCTCACCCAACCGGCCGAGTTGCGGCTCCACCTTCAAACGCCCGCCTGGAGACTTCCCTGGCCGCGTCATAGAAGCTGCCGGTCTCAAAGGGACCAGGGTCGGGCAACTCGAAGTCTCGCCGGTCCACGCGAACTATCTGGTCAACCTCGGCGGCGGCACGGCTAATGACGCCCTCGCGCTTATAGAGCTGGTCAGGGAGACGGTTCGCGAGAAGCTGGGCGTCGAACTGGAGTCGGAAGTGCGTGTGATCGGGGAGCCATAGCATCGTATGCACCGCCACCCTGTTGTAATTGCATCAATATCCTGGCGTCACGAGGAGATCACATGGAGCAGAAGCAGGCTGGCGTCAAACTTGGCAAGAAAATCCTGGGCATAATTATCACCACGATGGTCGTAGCATTGGTCGGAGCCTTGTTGGTGGGAGTTCTGGCGAGTTGGCAACTCGGTGCCCTTGCGATCGGCGCGATCACTGGGGTTTTTTCGGGCTGTTCGGCGCGTTGCGCAGCGGTCACGTGATGGACGAACCCAATCTGCAACGTCCGCCCTGGGATAGTCCCATGTGAACCGTCAGGTTCTGGCGGAAACTCCTGTAGCCTGATGCTTGTAACCTGACGGCTTGTCCCTGAAGAGATCCGGAATATCCGCCAGATCCGTGTGCGCGTCGCACACGTCGAGGAGGGCCCGGGAAGTACACTGGCCCGCGCTCACCACCTCGACCCGGATACCCTTCTCGCTCTGTAGATACTCGATGGCCTCAACGTAGTCCCCGTCGCCTGAGACCAGCACGTATGTTCCGGCGTGTCCCGAGAGGCGCATCATATCTACGACGATGCCCATATCCCAGTCGCCCTTGTGCGTGACGCTCCGTTCCCCGTCAGGCGTGAACGTCTCGTGCACGACGAGGGGCTTCGAGCGCACCTTGTAGCCGAACTTGTTGAGGTTGTAGACGAAGGAGCGGGCGCCAGGCGTGTCGTCCGATTCCTGTTTCTCTACTATGTAGAAAGTGGCGCGCAGGAGGGCACGGTCCCCGACCGCCGCCTTCAAGAGCCTGTCGTAGTCGAGGACGCCCTTGTAGTAGCTCTTTATAGAATGGTAGAGGTTCGCGCCGTCCACGAAAACCGCCACCTGTTCTGCCGAATTTTGCGTCTCCATAGGCGGGATGTTATCAAAAAACGGCATGTTTACCCGTCAAACGGCATTTACCCGGTGGTAGACTCTGCTAGTATGCGGAAGCGTTCTCCGAGGCTGTGGAAGGATCTGGGGAGTACGGGACTATGGACTTCGAGGTAAGCATAGAAGAGCACACTGGCAGCTACTCCGTGGTGGCAGTTCGCGGCGAGGTGGATATTCACACAGCCCCGAAGGTCCAGTACGCCATAGAGCGGGCCGCCGGTGAGAACGGTGGCGTCGGCGCCGTTGTGGTGGATATGAGCGGCATAGCGTTCATGGACTCGACCGCGCTCTCGACTTTCATGCGAGCCAAAGATTCCCTGGACGAGCGGGGTACTTCCCTCAGGCTCACAGCGCCATCCCAGGCTGTTGAGCGCATCTTCAGCGTCACGGGTTTCGGGGAATACTTCGAGGTATTCTCCTCCCGCCGCGACGCAATCCCCGGCTGAGAACGCCGGAATCCCTGAACCGCCGTACTACCCGTAATAGAATCGAAAGCTCATGATGATCGACGCGAAAAGACTGGATGTTCCCACGCCCCTGAAGCGCCTCGGTGAGGCGTTCCGAGAGGCGGGGCACGAGCTATACCTCGTAGGTGGGTACGTGCGGGACGCGCTGCTCGGTGGGGCTGGCGTTGACGCCGACGTTGCGACGGGGGCTCATCCGGGGGAGATCAAGAATCTCATCAGGCCGCACGCGGATCATCTGTGGACCGTGGGCGAGCGATTCGGGACGATAGGCGCGAGAGTGGACGGCTTCTCGGTCGAGGTCACCACGTATCGGAGCGACCTGTACACCGAAGGGAGCAGGCATCCCCAGGTCCGTTTCGGGGAGACGCTGGAGGATGATCTGGCGCGGCGGGATTTCACTATCAACGCCATCGCGGCCGACGCGGTATCTGGAGAGATCCTGGACCCGTTTGGCGGGCGCAAGGATCTGGAGAGCGGTGTGATCCGCCCCGTCGGAGACCCGCTCGACCGGATGCGCGACGATCCCCTGCGAATGCTGCGCGCCGTGCGCTTCGAGGCGACGCTCTCGAAACCGGACAAACCATTCGCCATGACGACGGATCTGGAGACCTCCATCCGGGAGAACTCCCATTGGCTCGAGAGCATCTCGGCCGAACGCATAAGGGAAGAGTGGGAGAAAATCCTCGTCTCGGAGAACGTCTCACAGGGGCTCCGCGCGCTGGTGCGCCTGGGGCTGATGCATTACATAGTGCCAGAGTTCATGGAGACAGTGAGCGTCGAGCAGGAGGCTGAGTTCCACCACAAGGACGTGTTCGAGCACACCCTGATAGTGGTTTCCAGCGTCGAGCCGGACCCGATCCTGCGCAAAGCCGCCTTCTTCCATGACATCGGCAAACCGCGCACGCTAGTGTACGAGCACCGCTGCACGTACTGCGGCGCGAAGAGTACGCAGAAGACCACGGGTGAGGGTGAATGCGGGGTGTGCAGTGGAAGGACGCTGCCGAAGCGTATTCACTTCTACGGCCACGAGAACGTCGGGGCCGCCATCGCGCGTCGGGCCATGAAGCGCCTCGCCTATCCGAAGGACGCCACGGACGCCGTCGCCCATCTCGTCTCCCACCACATGCGTCCGATGGGCTACGCCGTCGGCCGCGACCCGTGGAGCGACTCGGCGGTGCGGCGCTTCGTCAGGGATACGTACCTGGAGCGCGGCGGGCGCGTGCTCGCCGACGTGGACACGCTCCTCAAGCTGGCGAGGGCGGACATCACCGGCGGCAACCCGAGGAGGAGGCGCGTCGCCGAGGAGTCCTGGCATAGTCTCAAGGGGCGTGTGGACGAGGTGCGGGCCGGGGATGAAGTGGAGCGGCTCACGAGCCCGCTAGATGGCAACGAACTCATGCAGATATTCGGGCGGGCACCGGGGCGTTGGATCAAACCGCTCAAAGACTACCTGGAAGGCGAGGTCGTCGAGGGCCGCCTTGGTAAGGACGATAAGGAAAAAGCCCGCAACCTCGCCGAAGCCTACGCCAGCGAACACGACCTCTTCGAGGAGGACTGAGATGGTGAATTTCGACCCGCTGATCTCCACGGAACAACTGGAGAACGCCATGTCGGAGAATCCCGACGCTGACGCTAACCTCCGCGTCGTGGATATCAGGGGCTACGTGAATAAGACGGATCTCGGCGACGGACGACAACGGGCAGATTATCTCGCGGCCCGCGATGAGTACGACGAGGCCCACATTCCAGGCGCAGTCTACGTGGACTGGACCACCGACATAACCGATCCCGAAGATCCGGTGTCAGTCCAGATCGCCCCGCCAGAACGCTTCGCCGCGCTCATGGGATCGCTCGGCATCGGTGACGATACCCACGTCGCCGTCTACGACCACGCTGGCGGCCAGTTCGCCACCCGCCTGTGGTGGGACTTGATGTACTACGGCCACGACCACGTCTCAGTCCTCGACGGCGGCTGGAAGAAGTGGACCGCCGAAGGACGTCCCACCACTTCGGAACCCTCCGAACCATCACACGTGCCAGCCACCTTCACCCCGAATCCCCGCCCTGGATGGCGTAAGGATGCCGGGGAGGTGCTTGCGGCGAGCGATCAGAAAGACGCCATGCTCCTCGACGCCCGCGATCCTGGCCAGTACACGGGTGAGATATCGCGCGGCGAAGGCCGTCCAGGCCACGTCCCAGGCGCGAAGCATCTCCACGCCGACGCCCTGCTCGACCCCGAGGACGGGACGTTCAGATCCGACACAGACCTCGAAGAGATGCTTCGGGAGGCAGGCGTGCCAGAGGATAGAGACGAGCCGGTGGTCGCCTATTGCAACGGTGGGGTGGCCGCGACGGTTCCGCTGTTCGCGCTGCACCGGCTGGGCTACAAGAACCTCGCCAACTACGACGGCTCCTGGAACGAGTGGGGTGTGAGGCGGGATCTTCCCGTCGAGCGGCCTTGCACATAAATTACAAGCGACTACATAATATTGTGGTTTGTTCAGAGTCGAACTACCATTTGTAGTGTCGCAGCCCGACTTTTAGTGCAAAGCCCCGTCGAGCGTTGAAGATGGCCGAACGACCGACATCGCACCCACTTGCGGGTCTGATGTTACAATCTTCGCGTTCAAAAGCTTTTCGAGGAGACTGTACGTGCGCATGAGAAGCCTAATTTCCTGGGTGATCAGCCTGGCCATGATCGGGGCCGGCATCGCCCTCATAGCTTCCTTTTTTCTGGCGGGTAGCCCCGAGAGTACCGCGAGCAACTCCCCGTCTCCCAACGAGTTCAACGTCCCGCAGCTCGGAAACAGCCAGGCAAACGTGGCATCCGGCGGCCCCGACGATAAGACCCTCAGGCTCACCATCCCTGTGATGAACCAGATAGATGACGACTCGGTGCCGGACGTGCCGGGCACAGACATGAAGGCCCTCGGATCTCACGCCGCCATTCACCTCCAGGGCACTGGCTATCCGTGGCAGGACGAGGCCAACGTCTACCTCGCGGGCCACCGACTTGGCTACGCCAACACCGATAGCTGGCTGGCGTTCTGGGATCTCAGCAAACTCAAAGATGGAGACCAAGTCTTCGTCAAGGACGCGAACGGCACCCAATATACCTACAAGGTTTTCAAGGAATTCGTGGTCGGCCCATCCGACCTCTCCATCACCAAGCCCGAGCTAGACAAGAACATACTCACCCTCCAGACTTGCACGTTGCCTGACTACTCGAAGCGCCTGATCGTACAGGCCGAACTTGTGAGCACCGAACAGAAAGCGGCGTGAGCGAACCCCCCGATCCCGGTATCGTCGGGCAGCAAATCTCCTACTATCGCGCCCGCGCCCCAGAGTACGATGAGTGGTTCTTCCGCCAGGGACGCCACGATCGCGGCGAAGAGTGGAACCGCGCCTGGTTCTCCGAAGTGGAAGATGTCCGCGAGGAGCTCTCTGGGTTCAGGCCAGCCGGAGACGTGCTCGAACTCGCATGCGGCACGGGCCTGTGGACCGAACAGTTGGCCCGCCACGCTGACCACATCACAGCCGTTGACGCTTCCCCTGAAGTCCTGAAGCTCAACCGGGAGAGGCTCCAGGACGACAGGGTTCGCTACGTGCGGGCAGATCTCTTCGAGTGGCGTCGCGATGCCACGTACGATGTTGTCTTCTTCGGGTTCTGGCTCTCGCACGTGCCGCCCGAGCGGTTTGGGGCGTTCTGGGATCTCGTCCGGTTCGCGCTCAAGCCCGGAGGACGCGTCTTCTTCGTGTACTCCCTGCGCACGGAGACCTGGGGAGAAAAGAAACGCGTCGGGCGTGATCCGCGCGGCCACACAACCGTCCGAAAACTCAAAGACGGTCGGGAGTTCCGCATCGTCAAAATATTCTACGACCCGGAAGAACTCTCATCCCGGCTGCGGGAAATGGGATGGAAAGTCAGGGTACTGACCACTGGCAACCACGTTCTTTACGGCTACGGGACGGCGGCCTGAAGCCTGTACAATGCGGGCGGCGCGTATCTGGGATTACTTTGGCGAACGGATGGGGGAGCTTGCGGTGAGCGGCGGGGTGCTGGCGTTGATGATCCGAACTCCCGACGAACCAGGCGTGCTTCATGCGCTCACGAGGGTGTTTGTGGAGCACCGGGCGAACATCACCTACGTGGATATCGCGGAGCGGCGTGAAGACGGTTCGACAGTCTATTTCGAACTCGAAAACGTGACCGACCCAGGGGGGCTCCTCGGAGACCTCGAAGGGTTATCGCTAGTCCAGGCTGTCGAGCGGGCGCCTTCATTTCAGAAGGTTTACGGAAAGAGGATCATAGTGGTCGGCGGCGGCGCCCAGGTGGGGCAGGTGGTGGTCGGCGCCGTGGCCGAGGCCGACCGTCACAACATAAGGGGAGAGAAGATCTCGGTCGACACCATACCCCTGATCGGGGAGGAAGATCTGGCCGCCGCGACCCGTGCCGTGGCGCGCCTCCCCCGTGCCGTCGCCCTCGTTCTCGCGGGCGCCCTCATGGGTGGCGACGTCGCCAAAGCCGTCTACGAAATACGGGCCAAAGGCATCATAGTCCTCTCGCTCAACATGCCAGGCAGCGTGCCCGACGCCGCCGACCTCGTGGTGAGCGACCCCGTTCAGTGCGGCGTGATGGCCGTCATGGCCGTCTCCGATTCCGCCCTCTTCGACATAGCGCGCCAGCGCGGACGCCGGTACTAGGGCATTTTTGTTGTCGGCCCTCGTTTTAGCAGGGTAGCGCCGTCTGTCGATCGGAAGCCGATAGTTTCCGCTATATTCTTGGTATGAGCCAGCCGAAATCTACGGTACCTGAGACAAAGTATGAGGCGAGACGCTTTGACCTTCCGTGCATTGCGGAGCCTGGCGTTGTGTACACCCGGTCTTGGGTTACCGAGTTGATCCTGGATTTGGCAGGGTACGATCCTAATGAGAACCTGGTAGATTCGGTGGCTGTGGAACCAGCGTGCGGCGATGGTGGATTTCTGGAACCGATGATCCGCCGCCTCTCCTCTTCGTGCCGCATACAGAATCGCCCATTGAAAGATTGCGCGGCATCGCTACTCGCCTTTGACGCTGATGGTGAAGCGGTTGGCAAGAGTCGGGAGCGCGCTGAGTTGGTGCTGGCGGATTGCGGTTGGGACAGAAGTGAGTCACGGGAGATGGCTTGGCGTTGGATCCGCGAGGCGGACTTCCTGCTTGACCCCGAGCTCGACCTGATAGCACTTGGCGGTGGAATAGATTTTGCGATTGGCAACCCACCATACATACGCCTGGAATCCATAGACGACAGGGTCGCGGAAGTCTACAGGAAACGCTACGGAACAATGTCAGGTAGAGCCGACCTGTACGTCGGGTTTTTTGAGAGAGCACTGGGAATGCTCGCACCGGGTGGAGTATGCGGTTTTATCTGCGCCGACCGCTGGATGCTGAACCAATACGGCTCCCACCTGCGCAAGCTCATCACCAGGGGTGGATTCTCGGTCGAAGCCGTAGTCGAGATGCACCGCGCCGACGCTTTTCAGGATGAAGTTCTGGCTTACCCGGCCATCACGACCATCCGACGGACCGAAGTGCAAAGCAGGGTTCTGGTGGCCCAGATGGAGCAGGCGACGGAGTACTCCGTCAACGAACTTGCACGAGCCGCCCGACGAGTCCGCCAAGCCTCGCACGATGCCGTAGAGAACGATACTCAGGCCGCCGCGATAAATGGACTCAACTACGTGGTGGTAGACGAGTGGTTCGAAGGTTCGGCGCCCTGGCCCAGCGCCTCTCCGAAGCGTCTCAGCCTCTTGAAGCGTCTGGAGTCTGAATTCCCGTCTTTGGAGGATGGTTCCACGGATACCAGGGTCAGTATCGGAGTTGCCACAGGCGCGGACAGGATTTTCCTGACTAGAAACCATGACCTCGTGGAGCGGGATCGTCTTCTGCCCATAGTTTTGGCCGGGGATACGATGACTGGCTCCCTCGAGTGGTCGAGACATTATCTGGTCAATCCCTGGCAACCTGATGGCAGCCTCGTGGATCTCGGACACTATCCTCTTCTGCGCCGGTATTTCGACGAACACAAGGGAATTCTCGAAGGTCGTCACGTGGCGAAGAAGAGTCCCGATCGTTGGTACAAGACCATAGACAGAGTCGACTACGCTCTCATTTCGAAGCCTAAATTGCTGATTCCCGACATAAAGAATGTCGCCCATCCTGTTCTCGACGAAGGAGGGTACTATCCTCACCACAACCTCTATCACGTAACCTCGGGGATCTGGAACCTCAAGGTGCTTGGCGGGCTTCTGTTATCTAAAGTTGGACAATTCTTTATTGAATGCTACGCAGTGCGGATGAGCGGAGGGTATCTCCGGTTCCAGGCCCAGTATCTCAGACGCATCCGCGTTCCTCATCCCCGAGACATCTCCGTCGGCCAGGCCGCTGGCCTTCGGCAAGCGTTCGAAGAGCGAGATATCGTGCGGGCCACGGCAGTTGCGTTGGAGGTTTACGGGATAGACCGGATCCCGGAGTAAACGAGGTTGTCTTACGAGAAAGAGTTTGACGAGGCCGTCAGAGACTACTGGCGCGTGCTTGCCGGCCAGAAGCGCAAGCAAGAGGAGTTTGGCGCGGTGGATCAGGGGAGGCGTTCGGAGTCCACCGGCGGCAAACAGATGGATTCCCTTGCCAACCTGATCACTCAAGTGTTCAAGGACGAAGGCTTCCCGGACGAATCCATAAGGTTGAGGGGTGACAGGAACGTGCCCGGCTACTTTCGGCCTACCAAAGAGTGGGATTTACTCGTAGTCCACAAAGAGACGTTGGTAGCAGCCGTAGAACTCAAGTCTATAGCGAGTTCGTTCGGCAACAATATGAACAACCGCATAGAGGAGGCTCTTGGCGTCTCGGAAGACCTCCTTACATCATACAGGGAAGGGGTGTTTGGAACGACCAAGCCCTGGCTTGGCTACCTGTTTATGATCCCTGCCGAGGAAAAGTCAAGCAAGCCGACCCAGCTCAACAAGACCACTCTACCTGTGAACGAAGCTTTTCTGAACTCGGAGTCCCGGAGTTGGAAAGACCGTGGAGTTTCGTACCAGGAGCGAGCAGAGATTTTCTGCAGACGGCTGGTTCTAGAACAGTTGTATGACGCAGCATGTTTTGTTGTGTCCTCCAAAGACACGGAAGCTTCCGTCCTTCAACCAGCAGACGACTTGACCTTTGTCAGGTTCGTCGCATCCATCAAGGGGCACGCGAGGTACGTCCTCGCGTTGGACGAGACTTGAAATCTGGCGTGATGGCGGTCATGGTGGCGTCCGAGTCCGCCCGCTTCGATTTCAACCGCCAGCGCGGACGCCGGTACTAGAACCGGTCAAGGTGGAAGCTAGCGCCCGTGATCAGGGCGACCTTCCCATCGAACATTCCCACAACTGTGTCCGCTACCTCTGGAACTCCTGCGCTTTGAAGCGTTCTCCGGTCACGCCCT
>JACDAR010000199.1 GCA_013695335.1 Rubrobacter sp. | reverse complement strand
GTCACCAATCATGGAGATAGCCGTCTCGAACTCCGCCCGTGTCAGCCCACCAGGAACGGCGAACTCATTGGCCGGTCCCACCGATTCGGGGTCGAGGACGTCGAGATCCAGGTGAACGTAGACTTTTTCCACACGATTCCGCATCGAACCCAGGGCGTCGTCCAGAATCTCAGCCAGTACGTCACGATTTATGGCGGCGGCATCAACGATGGTGATCCCCGATCCTTCCAAACGCGCCTGCTCCGCAGATGACATCTCACGGACACCCACTAGCAACATGCGCGCCTCGGGAACTGGCCGGAAGCCTGGGATGCTCGCGGCCATCGCGTTCCAGCAATGTCCGGCCATTATCGCCAGCCCCATGCAGTCCGTGAACCCGGTGGTAGTCGTCTCAGGGGTCTCGAAGTCAGGGTGGGCGTCGAGCCAGATCACGCCGATGTCATCGCTGCCTGCGCCAGCGATGGTCCCGACTGCTGTGTTGCAGTTGCCTGATAGCACCAGCGGAAACTCCCCAGCATCCAAAGCCGCCTTTACTTCTTCGGCTACGAGCCGGTCAAGCTCGAAGGCGGCGGATACCTCGAACGGCGGGACGTTGTCCGGGTTCACGGTCACGGTGCTGATACCAGGGCCGGTAGCGCGAAGTGCCTCTTCGAGGTCGTTCGAGATCAGGGTTTCAGGACCACGTCCCATGCGGAAACCGCGTTGTCCCGCATCGTAGGGGGGCCAGGATCACACGCACACCAGAATGGGAATGGCCGAACGTACGAACTACCGCGACAGCGGGCTAATCAATGGTCTCGGCTATTACCTGCTCCCCGGCTTTCTCGTCGGGGACCCAGTAGGAGATGCCACCTATGTACTGCGGGGTTCCTGGGTACATCTCCACAGGGTCTCCCCTTCCCCAGACCATGTATTGCGCCCCGAACCGGGCCGCCTGAAGCGGGTTCATGTTGGTCTCGATGTTGCTCCAGGCTGCGTTTATGGTGGCCGGGAGGCGGGGCCAGTTCAAAGGCGAGATTGCCTCCTTTGCCAGCGCCGAGATGAACCGCTGCTGGCGGCCGATGCGCCCGATGTCTGCCTGCGGGCCGCCCCGGTAGCGGACGTACGCCAGGGCCTGCCCGCCGTTCAACTCCTGTTTGCCTGGTTGGATGGTGAATTTGCGGCCTTCGATGCCTAGTTTTATCTCCTGTCTCACGTCTATCGTGACGCCGCCGAGTGCGTTGACCACGTCCTCGACACCCGTGAATTTTATGACCGCGTAGTCGTCTATCGGGACACCCGTGAGATTATCCAGCGTCTCCACTGTGAGGTCGGGGCCACCGTAGGCGTAGGCGGCGTTCAGCTTGTCCTCCCCGACGCCTGGTATCTTCACCAGCGTGTCCCTCGGTACGGAGAGCATCCCGCCCGTGGAACGTGCGATCAGGATGGTATCCGAACGCGACACCTCGTCAGACCGCGCGTCGCTCCCGAGCAACACCACCCGCTGCGACCCGATCGGAACCAGCAAATACAACAGCGCGACGAGCAGAAACAGGAGAACAGCGACGAGCAGGATGCGCCCGTAGCGGATGCCCCTCCTCTTTCCGCGCTCCCCGCGAACCCGTCCGGATCTGTATACCTTCATGCCCATAGCACATAGGATAATCCATATTCGCGCAATAGTGGACCAGGTTTTCTTACCAGACCTGCCAGCGGTGGGGCGCAATCCGGAGCGCAATCCTCACACTTGACCGACGCGGGAGTACAACGTAACGTGCCGAAGACTGATGTACCGAGCGGGAGCGGAGCATGAGCCCCGGAGAGACCATAGAGACGGAACGGCTGTTCATGCGCCCGCCGTCCTCCAAAGACTTCGAGACTTTGCATGGTATCTTCTCCGACCCAACTACCATGAGTTTCTGGCCGGTTCCCTTCGCTGAAGACGATACGCGGCGTTGGATCTCGCGCAGCCTCAACGACCATGCGGAATCTGGCTTCGGACGCCAGCCTGTAATCCTGAAGTCGTCAGGCGAAGTCATCGGGGATTGCGGCATCGTGCGCGCGGAGGTAGCAGGCGAACCCGAGTACGATCTCGGATACGTCATCCATCACCCTTTCTGGGGCAACGGCTACGCGGTCGAGGCGGCTGAGGCGTGCAAGCACCACGCTGTCGAGAGGCTCGGCATCAGGCGGCTCGTGGCGAACATGCCCGTGAACCACACGGCGTCAGAACGGGTGGCCCAGAAGATCGGGATGCGTTGGGAGAAGACCTTCCGCAACAGGAGAAACCGGAACATCGAGACGCACCTGTACGCTTTCGAATCCAACCCGGGACTATAGCAACAGGACATGAACATACTGTCGGATCGGCTCGCCCTCGTCACCATGACGCCAGCTTTTCTGGAGGCTTGCCTGGCTGGAGATTCGGCGGCATCGCGTATGATCGGCCTGGAGGAAATCCCGGACGACTGGTTGCGGCAGCGCAGGCTGATGCGACTGCGTCTGTATTAGATGCGCGGTGACCCCACACTGGAAACATGGCTCCTTCGGGCGATAATCCTGCGCCGGGAAGGAACCATGATCGGGCACGTAGGCTTCCACGACAGGCCAGGCGCCGAGTATCTCCGAGACCTCGCGCCCGGCGGCGTGGAGTTCGGGTATTCGATCTTCCCGCCTTTCAGGGGGCGGGGCTTTGCCACGGAGGCGTGCGCCGCCTTGATGGGCTGGGCCAGTCGGGAACACAACGTCAAACGCTTCGTGGTCAGCATAAGCCCGGAGAATGCGCCTTCGATGCGGATCGCGGCCCACTTCGGGTTCCGCAAGATCGGCTCGCACATAGATGAGGAGGACGGCCACGAGGACATCCTTCTGCTCGAAGTAGATTAGCTTCGGGCCAGGTACACGCCGCCGAGGAGGATGACGCCCCCGATCACCTTCTCGATCCCGAATCCCTCTCCGAGAAACAGGACGCTGGCTATAACGCCCGTCAGCGTGATGAGGTACTGGTAAACGAGCACCCTGTTTGCCCCGATGCTGGATATTCCACGCTGCCACGCCGCGAACCCGAAAGCGGCCACGAGTACCGTGGAATACAGCGCGGCCACCCACGCCCCACCGCCAACGTCAGCCCATTCCACCCTCCCAAACAGCGGCACAGCCAGAACAGCGGCGAACAGCCCGCCGAAGAGCATGGTGTAGGCGGCGACGGTGAGCGGAGGATGGCGTCGCAGGAGGGGAAGCGAGAATACTGCGTAGCTGCTCCAGCATACGGTCGCGCCGACTACCAGAAAGTCTCCTGTGAGGCTCGTTCCCTCCGACCCGAGCCCGCCGTACACGATCACCGCCACCCCGAAGATGGCGAGAGCCACCCCGAGGATGCCCCTTCGCGTTGGGCGCTCCAGGCCCAGGACGGAACCCAGGATCATGCCCCACACAGGGACCGCAGCGTATATGAGGGCTGTGGTCGATGCCGTGGTCTGGCTGACGCCCAGCGTGAAGAAGGTGTTGTTCAGTCCCACGCCTACGACCCCTACCCCGATCATGGACAGGAGATCCCGCCTCCCAACCCCGCCAGCGACGCCGAGCAGCCCCGCCACACCGAGCGCCAGAAGCCCGGCAACCGTGAACCGCAGCGCCACGAAGGGCAGGGGTGGAATCTCCAACACCGCAGCCTTCACCGCCACCGGGTTGGTCCCGAGCAAGAGGACCGCAAGCAACAGCGACACCTCGACCCAGGGCGACTTCTGTTTCTTGCCTTCCACGCCCCGCATCGTAACGCGGATGGGGCCGCATAAGAAGGAAAGACGGTAGCGGCATCCACGGAATCTCCGCCAGGCAGCGCCGTCTTTCTATGGGATTCCTCGCTAGTTCGCCGGGGTGAGGGTTGCCTCGTAGACTATGTCCTTGACGGTCTTGCCTTTGGTCTTGAGGGCCAGGCTTACCTCTTCGTCGTCCTCGTCCAGGCTGACTATGCCATCAAGTTCGAGGGGCTTGCCAGGTGAGATGGTTCCGCCCGTCTGTTTTCCGTCGGCGGCTGTGACGCTCGCCTTCGTGGTTCCCTCGCCGATGGAGATCGAAGCCTGCAACCGGTACGTGCCGGAAAGGTCTCCATCGGTATCTATGATGTCGAGGCTCGGCTGGCCCTTCGCGGTGCTCGCGCTGCCTGAACAGGAGATCTTGTCCGTCGAGAGCAACCCGCCGCTCGACTGGCAGTTTTGCTTGATGCCAGTGAGGGTGCCCGAGGTGCATCCGGCCAACGTGAGCGCGCCGAGCGCGGCGCAGAGAACAGCGCCGCGCCTCGCCTTCGTGATCCAGGCTTCCCTGGCAATCTTCGTCTCTGTGTTCTCTTTTTTCATCCGCTGCTCCTTTCTCTCTGGGCTGATTTTGGAAATATTACCGATCTCCGCAACGATAGACATAGCGCGGGGCCGACTGTTTTCCTGTGTTCGATGGGAGCGGGACCATATGGCCCCGCCCCGGTAGTCTGGTTCCGCCAACGACTTTACTCGCAACCGTTGATCGCGGCTTCCCTTGCGTCGGTGAGGCAAACATCCGTCCCCGCCCCACCGTTCACGGTGTCGTTGCCCGTCCTGTCATCGCGAGAGTCGAGCCTGTCGCCGCCGCCGAGGCCTAGTAGTTTGTCCGCGCCCTTGCCGCCGATGATCTTGTTCGCGGTATCCGAACCACTCAGGGTGTCGCCGAGGGATGAGCCCGTGAGGTTTTCGATCCCGACGAGCGCCACGCCTGTGGGCGGGACGCTCCCGACCCTGCGGGCGAAACCGCTGGTGAGCGAGGTATCCATAGCGGTGGCCGAACCCGAGAAGGTGGCCGTGTCGTTGCCTGATCCGCCGTTCAAGGTGTCGAGGCCCGATGCGCCCCTGAGGGTGTCGTTGCCTTCGCCCCCGAGCAGGATCTCGTCGCCGCCGATGCCATCGATCTGGTCGTTCCCCCCGAGGCCGCAGATGGTGTCGTTGCCGCTGGTGCCGGTGAGGGTGTCGCCCGAGGAGGTGCCGATTATGTCGCACTGGGGCGAGGCTGGCGCCCAGTCGGCGTTGCCCTCCCATATGTCGTTGAAGGTCAGGCGGGTGATGGCCCCGCCACCGACGCCGACCGTGTAGAGTTCCAGCCTTCCGCTGCTGTTGTCGCGGTTGCTCTCGAAGAGGATCTTCTTGCCGTCAGGGGAGAAGACTGGACGCTGCTCGCTCGTCCCTTCGTCGTCAATGATGTTGGTCTTGCCCGAGCCGTCGGCGTTCATCACCCAGATGTCCTTGCCTATGGTGTGGGGGCAGATCAGGGCCCCAGAGAAAGCTATCTTCTTGCCGTCTGGCGACCAGGATGGCTCGCGGGCTGAGCCGTTGTGGTAATAGCCAGGGGAGTTCGGGCACTGCGGCAGGAAATCCTCCGGGGTGAGGTTGGTCTGGGAGGAGCCGTCAGCGTTCATGGAGTAGACGCAGGTGGCCCCAGCCCCCGCTCCCCCGGCGCACCCGACGCGGGTATAGGCGAGCCTGCCGTCAGGTGAGTAAGCGGGATCGTGTTCGGAGAAGGACGCGGTCTGCGTGAGGTTCTTCGGGCCGGATCCGTCGGCGTTGATCCTCCAGATATCGTCATTTCTGGAGAAGGCTATCCTGGTTCCATCCGGGGAGAAGGTTGGGTCCTCATCCGTCTCCATTCCATCCGTCAGAGCCCGTTTCCCCGAGCCGTTGGCGTTCATCAGCCAGATGCCGCGCAGGAACTCATAGGCTATGCGGGAGCCGTCGGGGGAGAAAGTGGGATTATCCTCGGCATTGTAGTTGGTGGTCAGCTTGATCCTGCCCGTGCCGTCCGGGTTCATGCTCCATACGTCGCCGTCGTTGTAGAAGGCGATGTCGCCGTTGGTTCCAGGATATGTCGCCCCAGCCGGTTTCGTCCCCGCCACAAAAGCGAGCAGGGTTGCGGCAAGGAGCGCTGCGAGAATCGCCGTCAGCGTCCTCATCGGGTTGATCTTCGTGATCCTGGCGTCCATCTCTATTCCTTTCCTCGGAATCTCTTTGCTGGGTACACTCTGAAGCCAGGCGGGCGAGCAGACCATCCACAGCACACCCACACTTGGGCCGCAGGGTAGCTATGTGGGTGATGTGTGGGTACGAAGCCACTCTTTCAGGCCACAGAAGAGGCCGGGATCTCGGAGATCCCGGCCCGATGCGACCCTCTATCCTGTTTGCTGGGGGCGACTATCCTTCGGCCCGAAAGCTGATGCCGTCGAGGGAGATCCAACCGTTGTTTCCAGCGACTGCCTGCACGGCGCCGCCGCAGGTTCCCGAGGGGAGATTCTGGGTTCCGTAGCATCCGCCCCTGCCTATATCTATCCGGCCGACACTGGTGTTGGAACCCGAGAGGGTCGTGAACACCCGATGTTCGGAGGGCCAGTAGCCTTGGGGGAGCAGGAAGATCATGCCGTCCTCGGTGTTGTAGCAACAGTCGTAGAAACTGCCGCTCCTGACGACGCCCTTGAGATGGACGATGCCCTGGGAGTCCTTGTAGTAAGCGGCAGTGCTGTGCTCGCCATCGAAGTTCGTCCATCCCGCATAGAACCGGTTGTATGGATTCGTGCCAGTGGTAGTGATCTGACGCCACGCCTCAGATGACTTCGTTGCGAACTCACTAGAGTCCTTGCCATCGAGTTTGTCCGCGTTCTGCGCGGCGGTGGCGTTCTGCGCGTTCGCTGCGTTCTGTGTGTTGGTGGCCGAGTCCGCCTGATCGGCGTGGGTCGCGTTCTGGGCCTTGCCGTCCGCGGCGAGGAAATCCGACGCGCTCTTGTTATCCAGCTCGTCGGCGTTGAGGTTGTCCACCCTGGCCTGCGAATCGACCTTCATCGGCGCGGCAGTCTTCTGATCCGGCGGGGTGGTGGCAGGTCCGACCCGGAGATCCAGGGCCGTCCCCGCGCCGTTGTTGTCTACGATCAGCATGGAACCCGTGACGCTGCCAACCAGCCGGCTCACGGCGTCTACCGTGTTTGCCTTGCCGAGGTTGAAGGTGGCGCCCACCCCCGTTCCCGCGAGGGCGGTTGTGGTCACCCCGAGAACCACGGCCATCATCACCGCAGCACCCACGGCGAGGGCCGTTCCCCGCGCTATCCTCAACGTCCTCCTGGCGATCTTCTTCATCATGGTGCGCCTTCCTTTCCGTCTCTGGTTTCTGGAACGTGCCCAGTGTGCCGCCCGACGGCCCGGCATCCCATCCACACCGCACCTACTCTAGGAAGTGTGGGCGAAGCGTGGGTGCGGCGTGAGGATGATCGTGGGATGATCGGAGATCACGAAATCGCGAGATAGTTCGATGGGAGATTTGCCTTGGCAACTGGCCTCCGTAAAATCGGGCATTACGCTTGAGAATGAAACCTGGATTCGAGGCGGTGTATGAGCAAGATGCGTGGTAACACGTTCGGCGAGAGGCTGAGGAACCTGCGGGAGTCTGCGGGCCTGACGCAGGAGGAACTCGCGGCAAAGGCTGGCATGACCGCCAAGGGCGTGAGCGCCATCGAGCGCGGGGAGAGGAAACGTCCATATCCCCACACAGTCCGTTCCCTCGCCGAAGCCCTAGAATTGACAGACGAGAAACGCGCGGCACTCCTCGACGCCATGCCCAGCCGACATCAGCGGAACTCCGACCCAGCACCAATTGCCGCCTCCGCGCCGGAAACCCTGGCATTCAACCTTCCGGCCCCTACTACGCCGTTTCTGGGCAGGGAGCGGGAGCTGAAAGAGATAGGGAATCTTCTGGCGCGTTCCGAGACCCGGCTCCTGACGCTCACGGGGGTCGGCGGCATGGGGAAGACGCGGCTGGCGCTGGAAGCCGCCCGTCAGATGGAAAAGAACCTCCCGGACGGCGTCGCGTTCGTGGCCCTGGCCCCGCTCGGCGACGCCGCGCTCGTGGCGCCAACCATCGCCCAGTCGCTTGGCCTGAAGGACACGGCGAGGCTGGCCCCACTGGACACCATCCGCGATTTTCTGCGGGGGAAGAAGATGCTGCTCGTCCTCGACAACTTCGAGCACGTGCTCCAGGCCACCCCGGACGTGGCGGCCCTGATCGAAGGCTGCCCCGACCTCAAGATCCTCGTCACCAGCCGCGCCTCCCTGCGCATCAGGAGTGAGCAGGAATACCCTGTTCCCCCGCTGGGACTCCCCCCATCCACGGTCTCCACGAACCCCGAGGATGTACTCTCGTCATCCTCCGGTTATCTTTTCGTGGAGCGCGCGCAGGCAGCCTCTCCAGCGTTCACGGTGACGGGGGAGAACGCTGGCGCGGTTGCCGCCATCTGCTGGCGGCTGGACGGGCTTCCCCTCGCGCTGGAACTTGCGGCGGCGAGGGCCAGGTTCCTCGATCCTGCATCGCTCCTCGAACGTCTGGATCGGGCGCTCTCAGGCGGGTGGGCGCGGGATCTCCCCGAAAGACAACGTACCATGCGCGCGGCCCTCGACTGGAGCTACGATCTCCACTCCGAAGAAGAGAAAGCCCTGTTCCGAAGGCTATCCGTGTTCGCCGGCGGCTTCACGCTGGAAGCGGCGGAAGAAGTGGGGACGGCGCAGATAGACCATGAGGCTGACGACATGCTGGATCTGCTCGGGCGGCTGGTCGAGCAGTCGCTGGTTCTGGCTGAGGCTTCGGCTGGCGAGATGCGCTACCGGATGCTCGAGCCCGTTCGTCAGTACGCCATGGAACGGTTGAACGAGAGCGATGAAGAGCGGGATCGGGCCGTTGGGAGGCACAAAGAACACTATCTGGCGCTCGCCGAACGGGCAGAGTCAGGGATAAAGGGTTGGGATCAGGTCTCCTGGCTCGACCGCCTGGAAGCGGAGAACGATAACCTGCGCGCCGTGATCGGACGCTCTGTGGAAGCCGGTGACATCGAGACAGCATCCCGCGTAGGCTGGGATATCGCGATGTACTGGGTGATGCGCGCGCGTCACAGCGAGGGGCGGCGTCTGATGGAACAGGCTCTCGACCGTGCCGCGGATGCACCGACGGGGATGCGTGCCAGGATGAGTTGGGCGCTCTCGGTCTGCATATACGGTTCCGGGGAGAACGAGCGGCTGAGGGATATTTCGGAGGAGGGCATCGGGCTAGCGCGGCAGGCCGGTGACGAACACGCGGAGGCGAACCTCGTTGGCATAGCGGGTTTCGCGGCGCTCCAGCTCGGAGACCTGGAGCGTGCCACCCGGCTCCTCGAAGAGTCGCTGGAACTCTGCCAGCGGCTTGGATTGGAATGGAACACGGCCCAGATCCTGACCCACCTGTCTGTTCCGTACACGACGCAGGGCGACCTCGAGCGGGGCGCCGCCTATGCCCGCGAGGCGCTGGAGATCACACAGCGCATAGGAGACCGGCTCGCTGGCGAGATGTCACTCTATATCCTGGCCCAGGCGGCGTGGACAGCGGGCGACGGCGAGGAGGCGTCCCGGTACTTCCGCCGCTCGCTCGCGGTCGGTCACGAGTTCAGGGACGTGGTGAACTCCGCGTACGGGATAATTGCGGTAGCGGTCGTGGAACGAGGGAGGGACGAACCACGCCGCACCGCGCGGATGCTGGGCGCGGCGGAGGCCATGCTCGAAAGGGTAGGCGTGCCCCTGTACGCGCAAGTAGACGACCAGTTCCACCTCGACGCAGAGAGGACCGCCCGCGAAGAGCTGGGTGAAGAAGCGTGGACAACCGCCTGGAATGAAGGCCGCTCGATGGACCTGGACCAGGCGGTCGCCTACGCGCTCGAAGACGGCTGAGTTCTAGAAGATCAGCCGGAAGAACAGCACCAGATGCGGCAGGTGGACCAGAAGCAAACCGGCGGCCAGCGCCAGAATGAGCATCACAGCCCGGTCCTGGCGTGGAAGCCTCCAAACAAGCATCCCGCACAGCCCGATCACGAGCGCAGCCTCTGAGGCCGTGGCGATCACATCGAGGACGCCCACCTCTTCCACAACCCCGGCCTCGGGGCCGAAGAACGGTATCCCCAGCGTGCGCGTAACCAGATAAAGCAGCACGATGGCGGAGTTGCCCACGATGCCAGCCAGGAGGAGTTTCTGGCTGGGCCGGGCAAGCAACACCATCGCGT
>JACDAR010000168.1 GCA_013695335.1 Rubrobacter sp. | reverse complement strand
GCCATCTCTCCGGGTTCACATTGACGGTGAACGACGAAACTCCGCTGTCGGAAGGTTTCCGGGACAGCGCTTCGGGGGCTGAGTTTCGTCTCGTGTCGTCCGGCCTGCGGATTCTACGACGGCGCAGAGTCGGGGCTGGTATGGGGGAGACGTTGGAGGTCTCGAATAGCTCGGATGAGGATGTAGACGTCTTCCTGTCTCTGGAGTGTGCGGCGGATTTCAGGGACGTTTTCGACGTGCGGGGCTACGCCCGGCCAGCGGCACGCGGTGATCTCTCCGAGGAGGTCGGCGAAGGTCTCCTGCGTTTCTCGTACGAGCGGGAGGGATTCTCGCGCGGGAGTGTAGTCGAAGTCTCGGGCGAGGGGATGGAGACCGTCGCTGAGCCGGGTCGTATCTCCTGCGCCTGTCGTCTCGGGCCAGGAGACGAAAAGACCATCCGCGTCTCGGTAGCGCTGGAAGAAAGTGGGAGTGAGGCAAGCCTGCCGAAGCGTGCCCCGCTTTTTAGCGAAGTTCCAGAATTGAAGACGGACTGGGCGGCTTTGTCACAGAGTTGGGATAGGAGCGTCGTGGATCTGGAATCGCTATCGTTCGATGCGGGGGAGGGGTTGCTTATCCCCGCCGCTGGCGCACCCTGGTTCATGGCGCTATTTGGGCGGGATTCCCTGATAACCGGCTACCAGGCCATGATCCTGTCTCCCGAGCCCGCGAAGAACACGCTGCGGACGCTGGCGCGGTGGCAGGCCGATGCGCGCGACGACTTCACCGACGCTGAACCGGGCAAGATCCCACACGAGCTCAGGGCCGGGGAACTTGCGTACTTCGGGGAAGTCCCGCAGTCTCCATACTACGGAACCGCCGACGCCACCCCACTCTTCCTCGTATTGCTGAACGAGGTCTGGCGATGGACCGGAGACGACGCCTTCATCCGTGAAATGGAAGACGCGGCGAAGAAAGCTCTCGCCTGGATACTCGACGAAGCTGACCGGGTAAACGGCTACGTCGCCTACGAGAAACGTTCGTCCCGGGGCCTCCAGAATCAGGGCTGGAAGGACTCCGCGAACTCCATCCTCTTCCGTGTCGGAACCCTGGCGGAAGGGAAGATCTCCCTCTGCGAAGTACAGGGTTACGTATACGACGCGTTCCTGAGAACCGCGGAACTTGCCGAAGCCGTCTGGGGCGACGAACAGCTTGCCAAAGACCTGCACGAGAAGGCGGCGGATCTGAGAACACGCTTTGACCGCGACTTCTGGATGCCCGAGCGTGGCTACTATGCGCTGGCCCTCGATGGTGAGGGTCGCCGGGTAGATTCCATAACTTCCAACCCCGGACACCTTTTATGGAGCGGGATCCCGCCGGAAGACAAGGCGCGTCTCGTGGCGGATCGTCTCGTGGGAAACACCATGTTCTCTGGCTGGGGCATAAGGACGATGGCCGAGGGCGAAGTCGGCTACGACCCGGACTCGTACCACAACGGCTCGGTCTGGCCGCACGACAACGCCATCATAGCCGCGGGGCTTCGGCGATATGGGTTTCGGGACGAGGCGATCCGGATCGCGGTCTCCCTGCTTGAGGCGGCGGAGCACTTCGATCACCGTTTGCCGGAAGTCTTCGGGGGGCATCCACGCGAGGAGGGACGAGGCCCTGTCGAGTACCCGACTTCATGCAGCCCGCAGGCGTGGGCCGCCGGGACCATCCCACTGCTCGTGCGGGCAATGCTCGGTCTGGAATCGGATGCTGGAACTCGTGGGCTGGTGGCCGAACCCGTCCTGCCAGACGAGGTATCGAGGTTGCGGCTAGATGGCATCCCGGCGTTCGGTTCGCGCCACGTGGCCGGGGCCTGAACGTCGGATAATCCTGATCCCATGAGCTATCCGTACAGTGGTGTGGATCTCCGCAAGCGCCCGGAGAAGTACAGGATCGGACGCGGAGAGCAGGGCGTCTTTCACGCCGAGCCGTACAAGGGCGAGTTGCTGCCGCTGTGGAGATTCAAGACCGTGGAGGACGCGGAGGAATCTTCTGCCGCCATCTACGCGAAGTTCGAGGAGTACAGGGCGGAGGGAGATTTCGTGGGCATGGACGTGGCGAGGAAGTTCCTTCAGATGGGGTGGACCCGCTCGCGGCGCTACGCGAAATACCGTGGCGGCAAGAAGAGCCAACCCCGCGAGAAACCCGACCCCGAGAAGCAGAAAGCAGCCGAAGTCTTCCACGAGAAATGGCGTACTGCTGCGGAAGACGAGGAGTACCTGCGCCTCAAGGAAGTGCACAGGCGCAATGAAATGTAGCCGCTGCGGGGCGAGCCTTGCGGTAGTAGTATCCGCCGCATGGATCGAACAGACTTACTGCTCCTCGAAAGCGCAGTGACCGCCATGGAAGAGGCTGCTTCTGCAGTCGCCAGAGAGGTCGAACGCGACAGGCTCGACGAGACGACTCTGGCCCGCCTCTCCACGGTCGAGGCCGAGCTAAACCGCAGCCGGATTTCGCTGGAGAAGATCATCCGCGACGAGACGGTATAGAGGCTTCAGGTATCAGGTTTTAGGTTTTAGCAATCGGGCTTTGCGAAACGTACCAAGTAAATTCTGCTGAAGCCTGACGCCTGTAACCTGAAACCTCTTTCTCAATTCGCGCATTCGCCTGTGCTGACGGTCTTCCTTCGTTCTTCCGCGGTGTTCAGGTGGCGGCCTACGATCTGGGACGGAATGCCGAAGCCCGCGTTGCTGGAATCGACGCGGCTGGCGAAGACGGTGGCGACGACCTCCCCTTCGGCGTTGACCGCAGGGCCGCCCGAGTTGCCCGGCCTGACGAATGCGCGGAAGCTGGTCACCGTGCGTTCAACTGGACCGCGATCGTAGGCGTCGGTGGAGATCACACGCCGAGTCCCGCCCATGCGCGCGGGCTGAACGTCGAGCGGGCCGTTCTCGGGGAAGCCGAAGACTGCCGCCGACCGGCCTGGCTCCGGTTCCGCCAGCGGCAAGGGACTCACCCCAAGGTTCCTGACGCGCAGGACGGCGATATCGTTGCGGTCGTCGAAGAGGACGACCCGCGCCCGCCGGTTCGTCCCCGTGCCGCCAACCTGGACCCTGGTCACTACCTCCCCGGCTACCACGTGCGCGTTGGTGACCACCAGGTCAGGGGCCGCAACCCAGCCAGAGCCCTCGACGCCGTAGCCGCAGGCGATGCCGCTCACGCGCACCATCCGCGAGCCCGTTGACGTTACCTCGGGGGCCCGGAGGATGGCGGCGTCCGGCTCGGCCACTGCCGCGCGTGGACCCTGGATCTGGGGCAGCGGATCGAGCCTGGCTACGGCCTGGGTGAAGAGCTCGGATGGTATCCTGGCGTCGAGCGTCCTTATGACCCGCGACTCCTTCACCGCAGGGTGGACGTTGGAGAGAATAGGCTCGTGCAGGGCGAAGCTCCCCACCACCCACACCAGCGTCAGGGAGAGCGCGAGGCCGAGCGCCGCGCCCCCTGCCCCGTCCAGCGTCGCGGAGAGAGATCCCGTGAGGCGGTCGCGCAGCGAGCCCCCGAAGGTACGGGCAAGCACCTCCCCGAGCACCGCGAAGGCAACGATGCTTGCCAGCGTGATTCCCGACCGGAACAAAGGGTCCTCGTTCTCGGGCAACAGAAAAGGCGCAAGCCTCGATCCTACGGCGGCCCCAATCACCACCCCGACCAGCGAGAACGCGCCAGCCAGAAATCCCGTCCTCATGCCCCGCAGAACCCCCGCGAGAACGAATACCAGGATAAAAACGTCGAGTACGTTGAGGTCTGGGAAGCCCATCAGCAGAATTCTACCGCCGGAATCTCACTTTTACCGCTTCCGGCCCTATGGATTCCCGGCCCGCCTATATAATCCGAAACTATGAGAGCCACGGAATTCCTACCAGACGTACAGAGGGTCCTCGAAGAGCGGGGCGAACCAGCCTACCGCCTGAAACAGATCTACTTCGCCCTGACCAACTCCCTGGTGCGTGACTGGGACGAGGCAACTAGCCTTCCCAAGAACCTTCGGGCAGCGCTCTCGGAACAAATTCCGGCGGCATCCCTGGGGCTGGAAACCATCTCACGGGCGACCGACGGAACGCGGAAGTACCTTTTCAGGACGCACGACGGACACGCCATAGAGACCGTCATGATCCCTGAGAAGGGACGCCGCACCGTATGCATCTCGACCCAGGTCGGGTGCCCGATGGCCTGCAAGTTCTGCGCCACGGGGCTGCTCGGCATCAAGCGCAACCTGAAGGCGCGTGAGATCGCGGAGCAGGTCTTCGTCGCAGCCCGCGACATCGCCCCTGATGGGGACCACGTCACCAACGTCGTGGTGATGGGGATGGGCGAGCCGATGCTCAACTACAAAGACACGCTGCTTGCGCTCAAAGTCCTGAACGACCCCGATGGGTTCGGGCTCGCGGCAAGGCACATCGCGGTCTCGACCAGCGGCTTGATAGACAAGATCCGCCGTTTCGCCGACGAGCCTGAGCAGTTTCACCTGGCGATCTCACTCCACACCCCGTTCGGGGACGAGCGGGAGGAGATCATGCCAGTAGCCTCCCGCTCCTCCATCCCGGAACTTATGGACGCCGCCCGCTACTATGTGAAGACCACGCGCCGCAAGCTATTCTTCGAGTACACGCTGCTCGCAGGCGTGAACGACCAGCCGCGCCACGTCGAAGGACTCGCGGAGTTGCTCGACGATCCGCTCTATCATCTCAACCTGCTCCGGTTCAACTGGACGGACACTGGATTCTCCGCGACCTCCAAGCGGCGGGCGCGGGAGTTCCTGAACGAGGCCAGGGATCTCGGCCTCTCTGCGACGCTCAGGCCAAGCCGGGGCCAGGATATTGACGCCGCCTGCGGCCAGCTCGCGGCGAAGGATCTCAGGGGCCGTCCTGCGATACCCATGATCGGGGCTTGAAAGACGAGCCTTCAGAGCGCCTCGACCCGCGCGCCCGTACCCTGTGGCGCATAGTCGGCGCCCTCAATGCTCTGCCCCTGCTGGCTGCCGGCGCCGCAGGAAGTTGGGCTTTGCTGATGTTTGTGGACGTTTCGTTCTTCTTCGGGGTTCTGCCTGCCCTCGTTGCTGTGGCGTTGCTCTTGCTGATGGTAGTGGTGGCGCCGACCTTGCGATGGCGGCGGTGGCGCTATGAGATCCGGGAAGATGAGGTGGATCTTCAGCGTGGGATACTGTGGATCGCGCGCACCCTCGTGCCGCTGGCCCGCATCCAGCACGTAGATACTCGAAGCGGTCCGTTGCAGCGCCGGTTTGGGCTTGCCACCGTCGTTTTCTACACGGCGGCCGGAGCGAACCAGATCCCTGAACTCTCAGCCCCCGTTGCAGCCAGGGTACGCGACCGAATCGCCGAGCTGACCAAAGATGGTCTCGACGTGTGAGGATGAGAACTTGAGTCGTCGAGACCATCTTTCGGGGACAGGATGAACTCTGAAGGCCCGGGCGGAGCCCGGAACGAAAGCCAGGATAACGGCCCACGCGAGGACCAGTTAGACGAATCCACGCACCGTCTGCATCCTGCTGCCATGCTTATTGGGGCGCTCAAGACGGCCAGGCAGTGGGTGGGCGTGCTCGTCCTGCCCGGCGGCGCCCTGCTGGTGAACCAGGGTTTCAGCGTTCGGACCATCTTTCTCATCATCGCCGGGTTGATCGTGGTGGCGGCGCTCGCCGCAGTGTGGGGCTTCCTGTCATGGCGGGCCACGAGTTACGTGGTATCAGGTGGCGCGTTTCACCTGCGGCAGGGTGTGATCCAGAAGAGCGAGCGGACAATACCCCTGGATCACGTGCAATCCGTGGACACCGTGCAGGGCGTAGTCCAGCGAATATTTGGTGTGGTGGAAGTGCGCGTCGAGACGGCTGGGGGTGGGACTAACGAACCCGACGCATCGCTCTCAGCCCTCAGCCGCGCTGCCGCCGGAACCTTGCGGCGAGAGATCGAAACGTCCCGCCACAAGCCTACCGACGCCGATGGGGAGGAATCCGGCCCCTCGGTGGTCAGGCGGCTCACCACGCGGGATCTCTTGATCGCCGGTGCGACGAGCGGGCAGATCGGGATTGCCGTCTCGCTGGTCGCCGTCGTCTCCCAGTTTTTCGACGATCTCTTCTCTAACGAGTTCGTGGAGCGCGTGGTGACGACTTTCGCCCCGCGCTCGGTCACCGCCGTACTGCTGCTGGTTGTAGTGGCTGGGCTGTTCGCCTGGCTGCTCGCCATCGGGGGAACCGTGCTCGCCCACGCTGGCTTCACGCTCGCGCGCGACGGGGACTACCTGTACATCCGGCGCGGCCTGCTGGAGCGCCGCGAGGCCACGATTCCGCTCTCACGTATCCAGGCCGTCAGGGTGGTCGAGGGCATCCTGCGCCAGCCCTTCGGCCTCGCCGCCCTTCGCGTCGAGAGCGCCGGCTACGGCGAGGATGCCGGGGTCTCCACCATCCTGTTTCCCCTGTTGCCCCGTCAGGAGGTGGAGGGATTTCTACGCGCAGCCGCCCCCGAGTTCGCGGGAGAGCCATCCCTGGAGCGCCTGCCGCGCCGCGCGCTCCGACGCTACGTGTTCAGGGCAATGCTCGCCACGATACCACTCGTCTTCGTGGTTTCGGCCATCGCCGTTATCGGGCTGTTCTCTGGGTTCACGGCGCCTGGTTGCGGGGACGCCGGATGCGCCGCAGAAGATTTTTCCTGGCTGGCTTTCGAGATTCCCGCAGCGTTGTTGCTGGTTGCGCTGCTCGTGTTCGCCGCTTTGTATGGCTGGCTTCAGTACAGGGATGCCGGATGGGCGATCTCCGACAGCCGGTTGTTCGCCCGCTCCAGGCTCCTGTCGCGCGCCACTGCCATAGCTCCCAGGCGGCGTCTGCAATCCCGCAGCATCGTCAGCAGCCCATTCCAACGGCGGTTGCGGCTTGCCACCCTGCAGGCGCGGGTGGCGTCAGGCGGGGGCGGGGCCGAAGTACGCATCGTGGACCTCGACGCGCCAGCAGCCGGAACGCTGGCAGATAGGCTGGGGCCGGACCCCGCTCCCTAAAATATGTCGCAACGCTTCTGGATGCATATGCTCGCCCGGAACTCCAAGGACCGAAAAATGCTCCATGCCAAAGCGAGATCACCCTCGAAGGGCGGGCCATCTTCCAGACAGGGATTAGAGAAAGAAAAGATTGTGGTGCGTGATCCCGCCAACCATGCGCAGAACCACAGCGGCGCGTTGTTCCATGAAAAGCCGGGAAGGCGCGGCCCCGAAGATGAAGCCGCGCCTTCTCTGGCTAATGTTTCCTAGTATCCGCCAGCGTAGAGGAGACGGATCGGGCCGCCATCCTTGCTGAAGGTGCCTGTGGAAACCGCATTGCTCTTGAGCGCGGTCTCGACGGCGGACGGGCTACTGCCAGCGTGCGACGAGAGGTACAGGGCGCCGGTGCCGCCAACGTGCGGCGAAGCCATCGAGGTGCCCGAGTACGTGACGGTGCCGCCACCCTTCTTGGTGGAGAGGACGCTCACACCAGGAGCCCATACGTCAACGCAGGAGCCAAAGTTGCTGAACGAAGCCTCCTGGTTGTTGATGTCTGTCGCGGCGGTGGTCATGACGCCGTTGTTGGTTCCTGCGCCCGCGCGGGCTGGTGAGCTATTGCACGCGTTCACACCTTCGTTGCCGGCGGCCAGGGAGTAGAAGACGCCGCTGGCTGCGGAACGCTTCACTGCATCGTCGAGCGCTGTGCTGACGCCGCCACCGAGGCTCATGTTCGCTATCGCTGGCTCCTGCGCGTTTGCAGTCACCCAGTCAACGCCAGCGATTACACCGGAGGTCGAGCCCGAGCCACTGCAGCCGAGTACCTTGACGCCGGTGAGGGGCGCGCCGGGCGCGACGCCGACGACATCCTGCGTGTTGTCTTCGGCTGCCACAGTGCCAGAGACGTGCGTACCGTGGCCGTTGCAGTCGCCGTTCTTGCCACCCGCGAAGTTGACGTTCTGTGTCACGTTCAGGTCGGTATGCCCGGCGTCTATGCCAGTGTCTATGATGTAAGCATTCACGCCAGTGACCGCCCCGGAACCGTTCCCGGCGAGCGTCGAGCTGACGTCTGCGTCTACACGATCAATGCCCCACGGGAGCGTCTGTGCCGTGGCGTGTACCGTACCGTCACGCTCCATGTAGTCCACAGGGTTCGAGGAGCGCACCTCGGCCACCCGCTCGTTCGGGATCACCGCGGAGAAACCTTTTATGGCATGCTTGTACACGAATCCAACCTGGGCGTTGTTGCGCTGCGCGATATTGGACGCCACTTCGCCTGGATTATCCACGCTGTCTTTCAAAACCACTATATAACGATCCGGCCCATCCCCAGATGGCTGCGTCAAAGCCACCCCGGATGCCAGCAACGTCGCGGCCACGACCGCCACCAGCAGTACCATCACCCGTCTCATTGTTGTCCCTCCCAGGATCCACCTAGCTTACAATGCTAAGCAGACCCTATCATCGAATGCAACAATTGTCAGGCTTTCTTAACGCACTATGCAAAAGTTTTACCGAGGTTTCACAAAAATTGTTGGACTGTACCCGCGAGAAACCGGTCTCTATGGGGTGCCATCCACGGGAAAGCCATCGTACACGCCGCCCCAGTAGCCGTTATAGGCGTATACCTCCGGGCACTCTGGCTTTTCGCCTTTGCAGAACAAAACAGCGCCCATGCCGATAGGCACATCAGGCATGTGAATCGTGGCATCCAGGCCAACCTGTCAGCCTCGGTTCCTGGGGTCTGGTTCGTTGCATGGAAACTTCGTGAAACAGCCAGCGTCCGTAAACTCGCGGCTTGGCACGGCAGTATCTTCCGAGGCTCGGGGTCAGTGGTTGTGCCGAGGGGTCTCGGAGGCGATGTTCCTGTATTTCGGGGCGAGTTCCAGGACCGCGCCTGTGTCGAGCTGTCCGACTTCGGAACGGTAGATCTCCTCCCACGGTGTGTGGCTTTCTGGGATAGGGGGGATGCCATCATCCCGCCTGCGACGTTCGATCTCCTCTTCAGGAACCAGCGCGTCGCAGCGTCCTGCATTCAGGTCTATGCGGATGGTGTCGCCGGTCCTCAGCCAGGATAGCCCTCCCCCGGCCGCGCTCTCGGGGGCCGCGTTGAGGATAGATGGGCTGTCCGATGTTCCAGACTGCCGCCCGTCCCCGATGGTCGGCAGGGTGGTGATGCCGCGTTTGATGAGATGGTCCGGCGGCTGCATGTTCACCACCTCAGCGGAGCCGGGCCAACCCAGGGGACCGGCGCCCCGGATAACCAGGATCGAAGTCTCGTCTATGTCCAGGTCAGGGTCGTTGATGCGCTCGTGGTAGTCGTCGGAGCCGTCGAAGACGACGGCCTTCCCCTCGAAGATGCCGTCACCGCTCAGGTATCGGGAGCGGAAGTCCTCGGAGATTACGCTAGTCTTGATGATGGCGAAGTCGAACAGGTTGCCTGTGAACACCCTGAACCCTGCGGTGTGCATGAGCGGCTCGTCGTAGGTGGTGATCACCTCGCGGTCGTGGCTCCGGCGGCCATCCACGTTCTCCGCAAGCGTCCGACCCGTCACGGTGGGAACGTCTCCGTCTATCTTTCCGGCTTCGATCAACGCGTGCAGCACGGCAGGCACGCCGCCAGCCCGATGGAAGCGTTCCCCGAGGTACTTGCCGGCAGGCTGCATGTTCACGAGCAGCGGCACGTCGTGCCCATGCTCCCAGTCCGATGGCGCGAGGTCAGCTCCAGCGTGGCGTGCTATCGCCATTACGTGCGGCTGGGCGTTGGTCGAGCCACCGATAGCCGTGGTCGCGACTATGGCGTTCAGGAGGGCCTGGCGCGTCAGGATCTTCGACGGCCTGATGTCTTCGTGGGCCATCTCGACGATGCGCCTGCCTGTCTCGTAGGCCATCTGCCCGCGTTCGCGGTACGGGGCCGGGATGGCAGCGCATCCAGGCAGCGACATCCCGAGCACTTCGGCCAGGGCGTTCATGGTGGAGGCGGTACCCATAGTGTTGCAATGTCCGGCTGAAGGCGCTGAGGCGAGCGCCGTCTCGTAGAATTCTTCCTCGTCGATCTCACCCGCTGACAGACGGCGGCGGCTCTCCCAGATCGCCATGCCGGACCCGACGAGCCTGCCCTCGAAATAGCCGTCGAGCATCGGGCCGCCTGAGAGCACGATGGACGGGATATCCACGGTGGCCGCGGCCATGATCGCCGCAGGCGTCGTCTTGTCGCAACCCGTGGTGAGGACGACGGCGTCTATCGGGTAGCCATACAGCACCTCGACCAGACCCAGGTACGAGAGGTTGCGGTCGAGCGCGGCGGTCGGGCGGCGGCAGTTCTCGAAGACCGGGTGGACCGGAAACTCCATCGGGATACCGCCAGCGTCCCTGATACCGTCGCGCACCCGCTTCGCAAGCTCGATGTGATGACGGTTGCAGGGTACCAGGTCGCTGCCCGTCTGCGAGATGCCGACGATGGGCTTCCCAGAACGAAGCTCGTCAGGTGTAATCCCATAGTTCATGAAGCGTTCAAGGTACAGCGCGGTCTGGTCTTTGCGGTGCGGGTTGTCGAACCAGTCACGCGAACGCAGCCTGCGGGGAGACCGTCCATTACCCGAGATCATCCATCCACCTCCAGACCGCGTTTCCCATCTCTCCGACTATATATGATCCCCCGCCCTTCGCCACTACGTTGGCGGCGTCGCCACCGATGTCTTTCCGAGTGCCTGGAGCTGGGTCGGGATCATCGTGAGCTCCGGGACGTAGGCGTGCGGTGGAAGCGTTGCCAGGAAGAGGCAAGCCTGGGCAACATCATCCGGCTTGAGGCTGGCGTCCCGAACCTCCTTCGGCGGCGGCTCGGGACGATTATCCAGGATCGGTGTGTCAACGATGCCAGGCAACACGGCGGAGCAGCGCACGCCGTTCGTGTGCTCCTCGAAGCCGACGGCGTGGGCGAGTTCGATCATGCCCGCCTTCGACGCCTGGTACGCTGGACCAGAAGCGTCGGGCCACCTGCCAGAGACGCTGGAGATGAGGATCACGAGCCCTCGTGAAGACCGTAGATAGGGGAGCGCGGCCCGCACGGCGTAGAAGGCGCCGGAGAGGTTGACCGAGATCATCTGGTCCCACTTCTCCGCAGTCAACTGCTCGAAGCGCCGCTCCGGAAAGTTCATCCCGGCTGGAATGGCGAGGATATCTATACCGTCGGACTCCCCTATCTCCTCGGTCAACTTCCAGACAGCATCAGCGTCCGAGATGTCGAGCGCATGCGTGAAGATCCCGCGTTCCCCCGCCCCTTCTTCTATCACTTCGCGCCTTCTGGCTGCAGCGTGAACCTTTGCACCGGCGTCGGCAAAGAGGGTAGCTGTAGATAAGCCGATGCCGCTGGAAGCTCCTATAACCACGGCGGTCTTGCCTGAGAGCGAACCGTTCTCCACCGCTATTCCCCCTTCTCCGCGAGGAAGACCTTTATCTGCGCCGAAGGCCCGCGCACCAGCTCCGCGAACGCCCCCGGCCCTTCTTCCAGGGGCAGTACCGGCGGCAGTTCGCCGATGCCAGCTTTCCCCTCGACGAGCCACTCCAGCGCGCGTTCGTAATCACTGGCCGTGAAGGCGTATGATCCCTGGAGGTCGAGTTGTCCGCGCACTACATCGTGGAAACCGAGCGTGGTGTCGTCGTCGTGCAGGCCCACGAACACGATTCGTCCTCCCGGTCGAATGAGATCGAGGGCCATCCGGCGCGTCACCTCAGCGCCCACGGCGTCGAGGACGAGATCCACCCCTACTCCTTCGGTCGGACCTTCCAGCGCCTCGCGGGCGTCTTCACCGGAAGCGAAGGCGGTGGTCGCGCCGAGCCCACGCGCCTGCTCCCGTCTGGCGTCATGAGGCTCGACTACGGAGACGTTGGGGATACCTTCGAGCACCGCAGCCTGCAGGCACATCAGGCCGATGGTCCCAGCCCCGACGACAACCGCGTGCTCGACGTTGTGATCCCCAGCCAGTCCCAGCCGCGCCGCATGAACCCCGTTCGCAAGCGGTTCGGCCAGAGCCCCTGTGCGCGCCTCGACACCCTCTGGTAGCGGATACACGTTCTCCGCCGGGGCCAGGGTATACGAGGCGAACCCACCTGGAGAGTGGATGCCAACGAGTCTTCTGTTCGGACAGAGGTTGGTGTGCCCGGCGCGGCACAGCGGGCACGTCCCATCCGAGGAGAGTGGGTTCACTGCCACCACGCGACCGAGCAGGGATTCGTCCACGCCCTCACCTATTTCCGTAACCGTGCCGGCGAATTCGTGGCCCATAACCAGCGGCGGGGTGCGGTTGCCCATCCGTCCGAGATAACCTTCGATCTCCGACCCGCAAATGCCGGCTGCTTCGGGGCGGACGATCACGGTTCCCGGCGCAATCTCCGGCTCCGGAACCTCCTCTATCGCCATCTTTTCGGGTCCGTTCCACACCACGGCTTTCACAGGATGACCTCCTTCTCGGATGTCTTGGTATTCTCGCATCAAGATGGCGCGGGCCGGTGCGCCGTCCGAACCCGCAAGTTTGATCGGCAAACATGCCAGCACGTATTCTCCCGGTTCAACACCAGCGAGCGCCAGTCCTTCCAGAATTACCAGGTCAGCCCCGAGCAGGGTGTGATGGGTACGGAACTCACCGTCCTCGAATGGCTCGACGGAGAGGAAGTCTACGCCGATGGTCTCGACACCTGTCTCAACCAGGTATTCGGCAGCCTCGTGCGAGATGGCCGCGTATCCTTCCGTGAACGCATCACGCTCCAGCAACCTTTGCTCCGAGTTGCGGGTCTTCAGGATCAACCGCGCAGTTCCGGCGACGCCCGCGGATTCCAGGTCGTCCCGGCTGAGGTGCCCTTCCACGTGCGTCAGGTCCACTACCCGGCACGGCCCGACGACGCGGGCGAGGTCGAGCGCCTCCATGGTCCAGCCGCCCGAGATGAAGTGCAGCCTGGCGTCAACGTGGGTTCCCGTGTGCGCGCCCAGGGACCATCGGCTGACGGTGTTGGGATCCCCCCTGTCAACGTGGCTCGTGTATTCGTGGGTTGGCGGCACATCACCCTTCCACACGACCGAGCGCGGGCTGATCGGCGCGGTTATGTCTATGATCTCCACTACCCCTCCGCATCCCCATCGTCAGGTACGAGCGCGACAGCCCGCACCGGCGAGCCGGAACCGCCCCGGATCTTGAGCGGCAGCGCCAGGAACAGCGAGAACGGCGGCAGCAGATCCAGGTTCTTCAAATTCTCCACGATATACACTTCGTTGCCGAGCAGGGCGTGGTGCGCCGGGTTGTCTTCCGTTCCGCCAGCATCAATGGCGAGCGTGTCGCACCCGACGAGCGAGATGCCCTTCTCGACCAGGTATTCCGCCGCCTCGCCCGAGAGTCCCGGCCAATCTTCGAGGAAGCGGCGTCCCCCCGGCCCGGCCTTCCAACGCTCGTCCCATCCATACCGGACGAGGACCGCGTCACCATGCGAGAGGCTGCCATGCTCCGCTTCCCAGCCCCTTATGTAATCCGCCGCGAGCAGGTCCCCGGCTCCCAGGTCCGGGGCTTCTATCTTCGCCGCGCGGCAGACGAGGCGCTGAAGTGGGATCTCATCCGTGCCGTATCGTGCCGGTCCCTCGCGGACGAAGTGGAGCGGGGCGTCCATGTGGGTGCCCGTGTGCTCGCTCATGGTGAGGCCGTGGTGGAGCGCCGGGTCGCCGTATTCGTATGACTCGTGCAATACGCTGCCGAAGCGGGCGTGGGTCGGCCACGCCGGGATGTCCTCTTCCAGGGTGTGTGAGAGGTCGATCCAGCGTTGTCCGCGCAGGAGTTCGGCCAGCGCTGTCACGTCGTTCGCCACGGTCACTCAGCCTTCCTCTGCCATCGTGGCGGTCTCTCGGATCATGGCGATGGGGATGAGGGCAAGCAGGCAGATCACGGCTATCACCACGTAGTGAACGGTGAAGCCGAAGTTCTCGATAATGTAGCCCGCGACCGGGGCGGCGAGGAAACCTGATGCGCCGAGGCCGATCCCGATCATCAGGCCGAGGCCCGAGGATGCGCCCTCGGGGACTGCGTCTATGATGGATGCGTACATCACGGGGAAAGGCGAGTTTCGGAACACACCCCAGAAGATCAGGATCGTCCACGCGAGCGCGCCGCTGCTGATGAAGATCATGGCGAGCACGGTGACAGCCCAGCCGACGGCGAGGATGCCGAGGGAGAACTTTCGGCCCCGATGATCCGAGACCGTTCCCCAGAAGATCTGGCCGATCCAACCCGTGATCCCGGAAGCCCCCGAGACCGCCGCCGCTGCCGCCAGGGAAAGACCCGCTTCTCGGGTGAGTTGCAGCGTGAGGAACGAGACAACCCCGGCCTCGGCCCACAGGAACATGAAGTTCGCCACCACGGAGAAGCGCACGTTCCGCTCCGAGAGTGCGAGCCGCACGGCCCGCATCGCCGTCGCCATCGGCCTTTCCTGCTGCTCCCCGTCCAGATCACGCTCCTCGACCGAAGGGGTCATGCCATGCTCCGTGATCCAGGCGTTAACCCGCCGCAGGTTCTCCCGCCGGGCCAGGATGATCTGGAGTATGACGATGGGGATGGCGATTAGCGGGATGAACAGGAAAGCCTCCCGCCAGGTCGCGGCTGCGAGCACGGCTCCTATGAGCAGCGGCCCGACGAACTGGCCTATTGGGAAGCCGGTGTGATGCGTCCCGACGGCGAAGCCGCGATCCTCCTTCTGCCACCACTCCCCGACCATCGCCACGTTTACAGGCTCCATGCCGCCGGTCCCGACGCCCATGACGAAACGCAGGAACTGCAACTGGCCGACCGTCTGCGAGAACGCCGTGGCGATGGCAGAGATAACCACTATCGCGACTGATACGGCCCATCCCCACGCCCGCCTGACACCCTTGCCGAACGAGTCCCCGAAGACCCCGAGTACCAGGCCGCCGGCCATCGTGCCGGCGAAGCTCAGGCCGACGAGGAAGCCGCCAGCCGTCTCGCCAAGTTTGAATTCGGAGAGGATGCCGGGGAGGACGGTTGGCAGGATCGCACGGTCAATGGAGGTCATCAGGATGGCGCCGGTGGTCACCACCAGCATCCACCACGACACGGGATGGCCCCTCGGGATGTACCTTCCGGCCCCCGTCCTTGTACCCCCAGCCATAGCCCCTCCTCTACCCCAAAATTTTCACGCCGACGAGCGGCGATTCCGTACGGCTACCCCTTCAAGCCACGGTAGCAGCGCCCTATGGCAGCGTCAACGCCGCCGCGCGGCCCTGAGCCACGCTATTTCGCGTTGTAGCGGCCAGCCTCCGCGAAGCAATCTATGACGGCGCATCCAGCCTCAAGCACGGCGGAGTGTTCCGCGCCGTCCGGGATGTCGTAGGTTTCGCCAGGCCCGTAGGTTCCGGCCTCGCCGCTTATGGTGAGGTGCAGGGTCCCGGTCACGACGATGCCCCACTGGGCGCCGTGGGCATGAGGCTGCACCTCGACCCTGTCTTCCGCGTGGAAGAAGACTGCCTGCCCGTCCGGGCCGGAGATCATGCGTCCTTCCAGCCCCGTGAACGGCGTGTCAACCTGCGGCAACCCATCTATCCATCCAGTAAACGGCGACTTCATAGCGGCTCCTTTTCCGAGCATGCGTTGGCGGTTTGCATACCTGTTCCCAGCAGAAAGCATAAACTACGCGGCGTGCCTGATCCCTATGCCCCGGCGTCGCGGGCCTCGGGGTCTTGCCCGAGCACCGACCGTCCGCCGTCTACGGGCAGGATGGCGCCGTTGATAAAGCTTGCTTCGTCAGAGAGCAGATAGGCGACGGCGGCGGCCACGTCTTCGGGGTTGCCGATCCGTCCGATGGGATGCAGCCGGTTTATCTCGTTCTCGATCCTTTCGGCCTCCACGGGTTCCTGATCTTCGAGGAAGCCTTCGTATCGTTCGGTGGTGACGGAACCTAGCGCCACGGCGTTGGCCCGTATGCCGCACGGCCCGTAGTCAACTGCAAGCGCACGGGTAAGCCCGTCGACCGCTGCCTTGGCCGTAGCGTATGGCAGCGCGCCAGGAACGGCCCGCTGCGCCTGGTGCGATGAGACGTTCACTATGGCCCCGCCTGTTCCAGCCGCGAGGAACCTCCGAACTGCTGTCGCGCATCCGGTTACGACGGGGGCCAGGTTGAGTGAGATCAGGCCCATCACCGCGCCCGCTGGCGCGGAGTGGATCGAAGCGTCGCGAAACACTGCGGCGTTGTTGACCCATCCCGAGAGCCTGCCCGCAGCCTCGGCGAGGTCGGCGGCCCTCTCCGTGATGGTCTCGTCCGCCGCGTCGCCGGACACCGGAATCACCCGCGAACCGGCGGGATGTTCCTCCGTCCAATCGAGCGTGGAAGGGTCTAACTCGATGGCTACCACGCTGTCATCTTCCCCGACCAACCGCTCGACCAGGGCGCGTCCGACTCCCCGGCCACCACCCGTCACGACGTAGGAACGACCCATGCACACCTCCACCCTGGTATTCGGACCTCGTGGCGATCATAAGCCCTGGAAGGCTTTTGCGCCGTCGGAAGCCCGTTATACTGGCCGAGGCGGGAAGTGCGAGGTCATGGGGGTGGGAGCTTTGGACAGGCTCGAAGGCAAGAGGGCGATAGTGACCGGCGCGGGCTCCGGCATCGGGCGCGCCATAGCCATCCGGCTGGCGTCCGAAAGCGCCAGAGTCGTCCTCGCCGACCTCGACGAGGAGGCTGCCGAAAGCGTGGCCGCCGGGATAGACGGCGAAACCATCGTCCAGAGAACTGACGTGACCAGGGCTGAGGACGCCGAGGCGCTCGTCTCCCGCGCCGTTTCGGAGTGGGGTGGCCTGGACGTGATGGTAAACAACGCGGGCGTCGGGGCCGCCGCAACCATAGTGGACACCTCGGAGGAAGACTACGAGCGGATGATGGACGTGTGCGTGCGTGGAACCTACCTCGGCATGAAGTACGCCATCCCTGCCATCCGCGAGGCCGGTGGCGGGTCGGTAGTAAACATGTCCTCAGTCGCCGCGCTGGTCGGCATAGCAGACCGCGCCCTGTACTGCGCGGCGAAGGGCGCCATCCTCGCCATGACGCGCGGGGCTGCCGTGGACCACGTGGGGGAAGGCGTGAGGGTCAACTGCATAGCGCCGGGGACCGTGGATACGCCGTGGATAGATAGGATCACCAGCGGCTACGATGACCCGGCCGAGGCGAGGAAGAACATGCAGGCCCGCCAGCCGCACGGCAGGTTCGTGCAGCCTGAGGAAATCGCCGCGATGGCCGCATATCTGGCATCTGATGAATCGGCTTCGGTGATCGGGGCTTGCATGATCGTGGACGGCGGCGTAACCGCCCGGTGACGAACGGGGAGCCCCGGAAGACCGATCCGCATACCCGAACCGTCGAGTCGGGCTACGATCACATGGCCGAGGCATACCTCTCGACCAAAGACCCCGAAGATCCGGTGACGCTCGCGGCCCTGGAAGAGATGTCGCGCAACCTGCCATCCGGGGCGGCAGTCCTCGACCTCGGGTGTGGCGCGGGGATTCCCGCCACGCGCTGGCTCATCCGCCGGGGCTACGCGGTCACCGGCGTGGACGTTTCGGCGCGGCAACTGGAGCTGGCCGGGCGGCTCGTCCCCGAAGCGACTTTCATCAAAGCCGACATGACGAACCTGGCTTTTGGTTCAGAGACCTTCGACGCGGTGGTGGCCTTCCACTCCATCATCCACGTCCAGCGCGAAGCGCATCAGGCGCTGCTCGCATCCATATACCGCTGGCTGAAACCGGGCGGAATATTCCTGGCCACGCTAACCATCACGGCCTTCGAGGGCGAGGACAGTGACTGGGAAGGATGGGGGGCCGCGATGCGCTGGAGCCACCACGACGCGGAGACCAACCGCAGGATGCTGCGCGACGCGGGGTTCGAGATCCATTACGCCGAACCCCGCACGATCCAGGGCGCCTGCGGGGACGAGACCTGGCTGTGGATCAAGGCCCGCAAGCCGCGGTAGAGAGGAGAAAATCACAACGCTCAACGACCGTTCAAAGGAGCTGCAATACCATCCCACCACGACGGTTAAGCGGTTCGCATCAAGAGGTCTTCCTCGGTGGCCCGCAAGATCACTTCTTGAGTAGCGCCCATAGGGCTGAACGCGGCCAGAAAGGAGTTGTCTGATCGGCGCAGGATCGCAAAGTCGGGGTCCGACTCGTCCAAGATGTATCCTGGCGGAAGATAAGGAACGGGACGAACCTCTCCATCCGCCTCCGCAATTTTCCGGTGAGCTGGATGCCTGAATCAGCTCATATGGCCAAGGGCTGCGCTTTCTCGGCAAAATGATCCACAAAGCGTTCCGAACTCATGCTCACCAGCTTGATGGAGACTCTGGAAAACAGCCCCGGCAGCGGGTCGAGAGCCACGAGCCTGACGTCGGCGCAGGGCCCGAACAACATGGACACAAGCTCCCCGCTGGTAGTCTTCCTGATCCGCCATTCCCGACCCAGGTTCGCGAGTCGGAGATACATCGCGGCTTCCTCCGCAAAACTAAAAACCGGCAGCGTTGTCTCCCTAACCAGGTCCACGGTGAGCACCTCGATCTCACTGACCTCGCGACGGACGATCAGCCAGTAAGGGGTGGGCAAGTAGTGTCTCCGCGACATCTCGTTTTTCTGCACCATTGCCTTTCCCATAGAGGCTTGGGGAGGACCGCCATAGAGGGGGATACAGTGGCTATCAGCTCCTCCCCACCGCGCCATTTAAGGCACATTGAACAACTTATAATCCATCCTGATCGCAGCGGAAAGGTTCCAACGAGATCGCAGGCCAAAAATGTATCGAAATGTGTACGTCGCGTTGCACAGAGCGAGCAGGACTTCGGCCTGGGTTGCGAAGCCGGTACGGATGCAAACGTCTTCGGGTGATCCTATACTTGCTTTTGTTGAGGATTGAATGACACAGAACCGTTTGACAAGAGTGCTTTTGGCCGAAGACCACACCATGTTCCGCGGGGAACTGGCAGGGTCGCTGGCTTCCTACGGGGGCAGGGAGGTGGGGATCAGCGGCTACGTGCTCAAAAGCTCCTCCGCGGCACAGCTCGTCGGAGCTGTACGCGCGGCTGCCCTCAACCCGAACGAGGGCAACGTGGTCGTAGGGATGCCATGAAAGATGCTTGAGGAGGCGGAAGATGGGTCAGGAGGCGTGCTCTCCGCCCGGCAACTGGAGATCCTACTCCTCACGGCCCGCGGGCTCCCAAACAGCCAGATAGCCACTTACCTCCACCTCGCGGAGGGGACGGTAAAGCGTCACCTCGTCAACATCTACCGCAAGATGAAGGTGGGCTCCCGGAGCGAAGCCGCGAGAAAAGCTCTCCGGGATGAGTGGATCACGATAGGCGACATCACCGACGAGGAGGAGCAAGCCTAGACCCCGCGAAACGAGCCCTGCTCAACCCACGGGCTTTCCCGGGATCAGGCCCTCAGCCCTATCCACGATCGTGAGCAGATCGTTCACACAGATATCCTCTATCTCCCAGACCTCGCCGTCGAGGCTGATCCTGGCGTCCATGCCATCGCTGTAAAGTATCTCCACCCAGCAAAGGACACCCGTTTGCAATTCCATGTCAGCCCCGTCGGTGTCGTTTCGGACGAGCAGGTGTGGACTGAAGCTCTCCGCCTGCCCGTCCAGGGCCTCCCGTGAGCCGATCATCATCTCGATGTCCGGGCGTTGCTGGTAGAGCGCCAACGCGAGCGACTCGCGGTACATGCGCGGTTCGACCGTGATCAGGATGCGCATTATTCGCGCTTTCCTTCCTGAGGAACGGCCAACACAAACCCGTGTGCATGAAAGTCGCTCGACAAATAGCTTTCTACAAGCGACTGTACACTTACCGCTGATACAATCAAGGTAGTTGGCAATAAAATGTACAAAACTGTGTACGCTCCCATCCGGTTGGCCTTCTCCATCGCGGGAACTTGCGTACTTCGATGTGCCTCTCTTACACACTTCGATACATTCTTCGCCGAGATCATCCGAACTCGGGCATTAGATAGCCGCGGATAAGTTATATATCTGATCAACTGGGATGAAGGTCTCGGGAAAACGCCAGTATGGAGCCGAGGAGCTTGCACAACTCACTTCGTTGATTTCAGCTGGTCGTTTCCATATCATCTTGCTGAGTTACAGCGTAAAGTGAAGAAAGGGTTACAGGTGGACACCTACGCAGTGGTAGATAGCAAGTCCGGCGAAAACCTCAAGGCTCCGGTGGAATACCGTGCGTATGCGGTTCAGGATCCTTTGGACCAGAAGATCGGGCGTATGGAGACGCTCTTCGTGAACGGCGTCGGAGAACCGCAGTATGTCCGGGTGAAGACCGGTCGTCTCCAGCCCAGGTTCGTGCTGCTCCCGGTGGGAAAAATCGTGTTAGATGAGGCACGGAGAACCCTGGTGCTCGGGTCCATGAACCATGCGTAACGGCTCCGGAACCCAACCAGGGATCAACCATTACGCCGCACTGAAGCGGCTCGTAAAGCAGGGCGGGCTGATGGAGCCACAGCCAGCCTACTACGTGGGAAAGGTCGCCCTGACGTTCGGCTTGCTGGCGTCAAGCGTTGCGCTGCTGCTGATCTCGGACAATCTCTGGATACAACTCTTGAACGCCGCCTACCTGGCTTTCGTCTTCGTCCAGATCAGCCTTCTCGCACACGACTGCGGGCACCGGCAGTTTTCCTTCAGCGCTTCCTGGAAGGATGACTTCTCAGCTCTCATCCTTGGGAACTTGTTGCTCGGCATAAGCCGTCAGTGGTGGATCGACAAACACAACGAGCATCATGGTAATCCGAACCATCTCGACCTCGACCCCGACGTAGATATTCCGCTGCTCGCCTTTGACGAGGAGCAGGCTCTCGACAAACGGGGCTTCGCCCGGTTCGTCGCGAAGTACCAGGCTGTCTTGATCTTTCCGCTGGCTCTCCTGCAGGCCCTCAGCATGCATCGCAGCAGCATAGAGTTTCTCGTGGGAAAAAAGGCGAAGAGTCCGTTTGTCGAGGCGCTCGTCATAGGGATACACTTCGCACTCTACTTTGGCCTGCTCTTCTCCGTGCTGGAACCGTTGCAGGCGGTGCTGTTCATCGCCGTCCATCGCGGGCTCTACGGTCTGCACATGGTCGCGATCTTTGCTCCCAACCACAAAGCCATGCCCCTCCTGGAGCAAGGAGATCAGATCGACTTCCTGCACCGGCAAGTGCTGACCAGCAGGAACGTTCTTGCTCATCCGATCACAGACTTCTGTTATGGTGGCTTGAACTACCAGATCGAGCATCATTTGTTTCCGAGATTGCCCCGGAACAAGTTACGAGAGGCGCAGCCGCTTATCAGAGATTTCTGTCGAGACCACTCCATCGCCTATCACGAGACCAGTGTGCTCCAGTCCTACCGGGAGATATTGCAACACCTGCATCATGTCGGTGCGCCCCTGCGCAAAGCAGGGAAGACAAGGTGGTAGTGATGTCCAGCCGGGTGCAAATAGAAGAAGCGCGCAAGCCATCATAGAACAGCGTAGAGAGGAAACCCGATGAACGGCAAGGTGGCAGTGGTGGTCGGCGTGGGACCAGGGCTCGGGGCAGCGGTGGCGCGACGCTTCGCCCGTGAAGGCTATGCGGTCGCCCTCATGGCCCGCCGCGAGGAGAGCGTCGCGGATGCGCAGCAGGAGATCGAGGCCGACGGCGGAACCGCGCTCTTCGTCTCCACAAACGCAACGGACCCGGCCTCGGTAGAAGCGGCCTTCGAGCAGGTGCGGAGCGAGCTTGGCGACCCCGAGGTCTTCGTGTACAACGCAGGGGCTTTCCAGATGGGCGGCATCCTGGAGATAGAACCAGAGAAGTTCGACGAGTGCTTCCGGGCAAACTGCGCCGGCGCTTTCTACGCGGCACAGCAGGTACTCCCGTCGATGGTCGAGGCCGGGAGTGGCACCATACTGCTCACCGGGGCGACGGCCGCGATGCGGGGTGGCGCCAGATTCTCCGCGCTCGCGGTCGGCAAGTTCGGGCTGCGGGCGCTCGGGCAGAGCATGGCGAGGGAGTTCGGGCCGCAGGGAATCCACGTGGCGCACGTCGTGATAGACGGACAGATCGACACGCCCAGGGTGCGCGGAATGTCACCAGGCCGCGAGGAGCACACCATGCTCTCCCCAGACGCCATCGCCGAGGCATACTGGCAGCTACATTCCCAGGACGGAACGGCATGGACGCTGGAGTTGGATCTCCGGCCAGCGGTCGAGAGCTTTTAGCGGCGCCCCGCCATCCGGCTCGCCATAGAGGCGAAAGCGGAACGCTCCGCCGCATCATCCAGCGCTTCAAGATCAAAGTCGTCGTCCACGCGGCGCAGGGCGCTGAGAATGAGCTGATCCGTTAGCCAGGGGTTCTTGGGAAGCAACGAGCCGTGGAGGTAGGTCCCGTAAGCGTGCAGCCTGCGGGCGCCCTCGGTGCCGTCCTCTCCATTGTTGCCGAAACCTGCGACGACTTCTCCCAGAGGCTCGGTATCGCCCAGGCGGGTGCGTCCGCCGTGGTTCTCGAAGCCGACGATCTCTCGCTCCTCACCGGTCTCCGGGACACGAACCCTGACGAGGACGTTGCCAATGAGACGTTCCTCGTCCGGGTTACGCGGCTCGGTGTGCAGGTCGAAGATGCCTACGCCGGGGAGCTTCTCACCATCTGGCGTCTCGTACGAGTTGCCCATGAGCTGGTAGCCACCGCACACCCCGAGGATTACGCCGCCGTCATCGGCGATGGCCCGCAGGTCCACGCCCTTGGAGCCGGAGAGGTCGTCAGCCAGAAGCGCCTGCTCACGGTCCTGCCCACCACCGAAGAGGAAGATGTCGCAGCCTGTGGGCTTCACCCCCTCTCCGAGGCCCACGTCCACGACCTCGACCGGGATGCCGCGCCATTCGCAGCGCTTGCGAATGGAGATCACGTTTCCCCTGTCGCCGTAGAGGTTCATCATGTCAGCGTAGAGGTGGTGGATAGTGAGCTTCATGTGGTTCTTCCCTTCTGCCTGGCGTCGCCCGTTAGCTTACTACCGGCCCGTCTGGCTCGCTGAAAGTCGCGCCCCTGGAAGAACGGCATCACGAGCGAGCAACGTCCAGTTTCGTCGTCCTTACGAACAATCCGCGGTGAAGGAACGTTTATCGGGAAGTTGCGTAAACACAGTACGAGGACTGTACGAATAGAGATAGGAGGCGAACATGCGCGACCCGGCATTGGCGGCGGTACTCAGCGTGATCATCCCAGGCATCGGCCAGTTCTACAACGGCCGCATTCTGGCAGGCATACTGTGGCTCATCATCACGCCTGGGCTCTGGATCGGCACTGGCGGATTACTTGGCTGGGTCGCGCACGTGATCTCGGCCTACACCGCTTACTCCTACGCCCGCAGCCATCCCGTGCGCTATTGAGCCTGTCTACTCGCGGCGCTCATCTATCCTCCCAGAACGGATGCGTGTAGCCAAGCTCGCTTAAAGTCTTGCGGATCTCCAGCATCGCCGTGTACGTCGGCAGGACGTATAGCGTCTCGCCCGGAGGGGTTGCTTCGAGGGCTGCCTGTATGGCTTCCTTCCGGTCAGGGATGACATCACCGACAGGAAGATCTGCGTACTTGAGGCGCACTGCCATGTCGCCGGCCCGGATGCCGCTCACGGTGAAGGGCCGCATGCCGTTCGTGATGCCCTCGGAGCGGGCTTCGGCTAGCATCTCGAAGTCCACGTCCCACAGCCAGGAGACGTCGCGGCCGTCGGCGTGGTTGTCGTTTATGGCTATGAGGACGTGTTTCGCGTCGGCGCCTGTGACGAATGTGCGCAGGATCTCGTTGAACCCGACCGGGTTCTTGATGAGGAGCAAAAAAGCTTCCCTGTCACCAGCTTCCACCCGCTCCACCCGCCCAAACGCCCCACCAAACTCCCGCAGCCCGCGAGAGATTTCCTCCAGCCCGACGCCCGCTTCGGAGGCGACGGTTGCCGCAGCGAGGGCGTTGTAGACGTTGTACAGCCCCGGAAGTTTGATCCGGATCTCCAGCGATCCATGCGGCGTATCGAGATGAAAGTCCGTCCCCCGCGCCCCGTCGAAGCGCACCCGGCTTGCTCGGTAGTCGAGATCCGGCCTCCCGAAATCACAGTTCGTGCAGTCGTAGACGCCAACGTGGCCCATGTAAACCGTCTCGTAAACGAGGGCCGTACCGCAGACCGGACAGTCCTTGGAGTCAGCGACGTGCTGGAGACGGCCGGTGTCGAGCGCTGGCTCGTCCACGCCATAGTAGACGGGGCTTATCGCCGAACGGCCGAGGCTGGCGACGAGCGGGTCGTCGGCGTTCAGAACCACTGAGCCGTCTTGCGGAAGGTCTCCGAACGCCGAGGCGATTACCTTCCCCGTATAGGCGAGTTCGCCGTAGCGGTCGAGCTGGTCGCGGAACAGGTTGAGGACGGCGAGGATCTTGAGTTCCGCCTCCTCCGCCACCTTCGGTACGCTCGCCTCGTCCACCTCGAACAGGCCAATCTGGGATGCAAGTGTGCCCGAGATTGTGGAGTCGGAGATCAGGGCCGCCGTCACGCCTGTGATTAGGTTCGCCCCCGTGGAGTTGTTGACGGCCCGGATGCCCGCCGTCTGTAGAATCTTCGAGACCATCCGGGTAGTTGTAGTCTTGCCGTTGGTACCCGTGATCGCCGCCGAACCCAAAGGCAGCCGCCGCGATAGCTTTGCCAGCACGCCGGGATCGATGCGCCTTGCCACGACGCCCGGAACCGTCGATCCCCCGCCCCTCTTCAATCTCCGACTCGCGATCTGGGCCGACCGTGCTGCCGCTATCGCCGCCGAGAGCCGCGCGTTGTCGAGTAGCCTGCCCATTGAAGGCAATTATATCCAGTAACAAATATACGCTTTCGCAGAATCAACGCGCCAAAACCTAGCCGTTCTTCCGGGCAAATCACAGGGCCTGTGCGATACAAATAGCGCATGGAGATTTTCGAGAATCTGTCCGCGAGTTCCAGGCAAGATGGCGGAGAACTGGACGCCTACTCGCGGGCTGTAAGGGACGTAACGGAGAAGCTCGAGCCTGCTGTGCTTTCGGTCGGTGTGCCCGGGGGCAGGGGCGGCGGGAGTGGGGTCGTACTCGGCCTGGACGGCGGCTCAGCGACCGCCGTCACCAACAGCCATGTGGTGCGCGGCCTGCAAAGGGCACAGGGGCGTGGCCGCGGGAGGGGCCGGACGGAATCCAACGGCGTCGAGGTATCGCTTTCGGGAGGAGGCTCGTTCCCTGCAGAGGTTCTTGGCGACGATCCGCCGAGCGACCTGGCGGTGGTGCGCTTCGAGCCGGAGGAGGAGCCGCCTGTCGCCACGCTCGGGGATGCTGGAAATTTGCTTGTCGGACAGCTCGTCGTCGCCATTGGGAACCCGCTCGGTTTCCAGCGGAGCGTGACGGCTGGCGTAGTGAGCGCACTCGGGCGTTCCATCCGAGGCGAGAGCGGGCGTCTGATCGAGAACGTCATCCAGACGGACGCAGCCATCAACCCTGGCAACTCGGGCGGCCCGCTCGCCGACGCCTCGGGCCGGGTGGTAGGCATAAACACAGCCATCATCGGGGGCGCGCAGGGTATCGGATTCGCCATCCCGGTCTCAGGAACGTTCCGGCGCGTTGTCTTCACGCTCGTCACCGAGGGCAGGGTGCGCCGCGCCTACCTCGGGGTGATGGTGCAGAGCCGTCCCGCGCGGTCGAGAAACGGCTTCGAGGGCGGCGCTGGCGTCGAGAACGTAGCACCGAATAGCCCGGCCGAGAGGGCGGGCGTCAGGCCGCAGGATGTGATCGTCGGTTTCAGGGACGAACCAGTCCGATCCAACGACGATCTCCTGAACCTGCTCGACGCATCCACCATCGGCGAAGATGCCGAACTGCGCGTGCTGCGGGGCGGCAACGAGCAAACGCTCACCGTGCGTCCCCGCGAGCAACAAGAGTAGGCAGGTTACAGGTTACAGGTTTCAGGCATCAGGAATTACCGTATCGGAGGGAGCCAGGTCGACCGGCCAAACCTCGTCGGCCAGGTGGACCAACCTCTACGAATCCCGCTGTCAGGCTTCAGCAACTACTAGATTCCAGCGCAGGTAGTGGACGCTAGCGTACACCCCAGACCCACATCCCGGTCGCTCAATGGTCGCGCACGGAAGTTCTGACGATAGTAAGCTGAGACCTGCTGCCTGACGCCTGAAACCTACAATCCGGGAGGAACAATGCCAGACGTGACGCTGGTGGTCCGGGATCTTTCGAGCGCCGAAGACGCGGAGAAGCTCGAACGCGCGCTGGTGCGCCTGGACCCCGTTAACCTGGTGAACGTGGACTCCGAGAAGGGCCTCGTCGCGGTCTCGTACGAGGGCGGGGACGAGGAGCTGAACGACATTCGACAGGCCGTCGAAGGAACCGGGCACGGGGTAGATGACTCACCCGGCGCGGGCAACGTCGGTGGCTGACCCGGATTACGGCGGCGTATCGTCGGCTGGTCAGAGTTCGGGGGAACTGCGCACGGAACGGCTGAGGCTCGTAACCCTGACGCCTGGGCTGGTGCGTTCGGCCCTCGAAGACCGCGAGGAACTCGGCCACAAACTCCAGGCGCGCGTGCCGCCGTCGTGGCCCGGCGCGGATTTCGCCCGCATGTTGCCCAGCCTCGCCGACGGCCCAGATGATACCTCTGTCGCCGCGCCGACCCGCCTCATAGTGCACGCAGCGAACAGGACCGTGATCGGGGAGACCGGATTCCACGGCCCTCCCGACCGCAGCGGGACCGTCGAGATCGGCTACAGCATCGTCCTAGAATACCGGGGACGGGGTTTCGCCTCGGAAGCGACCAGAGCCCTCATCGAAGCCGCGTTCTCCAGCCCCGGCATAAGGCGCATAATCGCTGAGTGCCTCGAAGACAACGGGGCTTCGCTAAGGGTGCTGGAGAAGCTTGGTATGCGGCGCACACGCTCCGCTGGCGACACAGTTCATTTCGAACTTCGTAGACCGTAAAGCGCGTACCCTGTAGCCGCGCCCGCGGCCACGGGCTCAAGAGCTTCCGGCGTCTTCCTCGACGGTTGCGTCAGTGCGTTTCTTCCATAGCCAGGCAGCCCCTGCGAAAACGACGGCGGCGATCACGGCTATGTACAGCTCGAACGGTACGAACGGTTCGAGGTAATGGTGTGAGGCTTCGTCGGCGAAGAACATCTCAACGGCGATGTACACGAGCAACGCCGCGCCCGCATAGACGAGGATAGGGAACCGGTTCAAGAGCGAGGTCAGGAGCGCTGCGCCGAAGATCACCAGCGGAACCGTGGTTGCGAGCCCGATCACTATCAACCAGAAGTCCACCTCGCCGTGCAGCTTGGCCGCGCCGACGAGGGCGATCACGTTGTCGAGCGACATCACGGCGTCGGCGACGATTATGATCCGGATTGCCTCCCACGCGCTCTGCCCGGCCTGGACTTTATCTTCCCCGCCGTCCTCGTCCTGAACTAGCTGCCAGGCGATCCAGAGCAAAAGCAGCCCACCCACTACCTGTAAGAAGGGAATCTTCAACAGGAACGTGATGACCGCGGCAAAGATGAGCCTGAGCACCACAGCGCCAACAGCGCCCCAGACTATCGCCTGACGGCGTTGACCCCCTTCGAGGCTCCGGGCTGCCATGGCGATAACCACCGCGTTGTCCCCGGATAGGATCAGGTTGACGGTCAGCACCTTGACCAGCGCTATCCAGAAAACCGCCTCGAACAACTTGTCAGCCTCCTCTACCCCACCCCGCCAACCAAGGGCAACCCGCTGGTCATACCTTCCAGCGACGCATATTAACAGAAACAGTAATTTACACTATTTCAATCAACTTGGTTCGGAATCGAATTTCTTAGAGGATGGTGAAGAGGGCGGTGACCACGAAGATGGCGTAGAGGGCTCCGCCGACCAGCAGATACTCGCCTTCGATGGGCCTTTTGAGGAAGAGGAGGGCGTAGATGAAGGC
>JACDAR010000158.1 GCA_013695335.1 Rubrobacter sp. | reverse complement strand
GATTCTCCCTCGCCGGCCTCGACCTCCATCAATCTAAGGAAACTCCAAGCTTGCGCTCAACTCCCTCTCAAGCCCCGATGGAATACTGCCGCCAGAAACGGCAACAGAGAGGAGAGAAGATGAACAGGAAGAAACGCATCGCCGGGGTCGCGGTCGCAATCCTGGTCCTCGGCGTGGGAAGCGCAGGTATCGCCTACGCCACCGGCGGCGATGCCGGGCAGACCACGGATAATGACGCTGCGGAGCAGGCTGCGGGCGACACCGGCCACAAGGCTACGGGGCCAGGCATCGAGAAGGCGAAGAGCATCGCCCTCGACCACATCAGCGGGGGCCGAGTGACGGGCACCGAGGTCCAGGATGAAGAGGGCTACTACGAGGTCGAGGTCACCCGCGACGACGGCACTCAGGTAGACGTACACCTCGACAAGAACTTCAACCTTCTCGTGTCGAAGGCTGACCACGAAGACGCCAACGGACATGATGGTCCAGACGACCAGGACGGTCCAAACGACGACTGATCCCGGCACGGGATCCTTGATACAGGAGGCATAGATGCGCCGCCGGCAGGAGACGGCAGGGCCGTCCGCGACACGCTACCCGATAATGATGGGTCTCATCGGCATGTTCCTATCGGCGACGCTATTCACCAGCGCCTGCGGGTCTGGCGCGACGGCCGAGAACGACCAGAGTTCGAACGCCTCTTCCAGCGCATCGAGCAAGTCCGGCACTTCTAGCGCGTCCGCCTCCGGGTCATCGTCCGCCGCATCTGCGAGTCAGGGGAACCTGCCCCAGGGCGGCGAGATAGTGAAGCTCGACCCCGCAGACTTCACCACGAACATTGATAATCCGTACTGGCCGATGTCCCCGGGCGACAAGTGGATCTATCGGGAGACGGACGAGGGATCGAAGATGCGCGTCGAGGTGACCGTCACGGACAAGACCAGGAAGATCGCCAATGGAGTAGAGGCCAGGGTCGTCCACGACGTGGTCACCGAGGACGGCCAGCCCGTCGAGGTCACCGACGACTACTACGCCCAGGACAAGGACGGAACCATCTGGTACATGGGCGAGGACACCGCCGAGTACGAGAACGGAAAGGTGACGACCAGGGAGGGCTCATTCGAGGCCGGAAAAGACGGGGCCCAGGCCGGCGTCATCATGCCAGCCAACCCGCGGGACGGCATGATCTTCCGCCAGGAGTATCTTAAAGGTGAAGCTGAAGATGAAGGTGAGATCCTGAGTACTAACGAACAGGTCCAGGCTCCATTCGGCTACTACAAGGGTGCACTGCTCACCAGGGACACGACGCCCCTCGAACCGAAGGTCACCGAGTACAAACTGTACGCAAAAGACGTTGGCCCTGTGCTGGTCGTGCAGACTTCCGGCGGCAGCGGACGCGAGGAGCTGACCGACTTTACCCACGGCGGTTGAGCCAGAAACCGGAACTCTACCCCTGAGTCGGACCTGTCATGCACGTCGGCTGGCGCGGTTTCCGGGAGGAGCACCTATCCTCGTCCTGGCTTTCAGGGGTGATCTCCCCCTGTGATGGTATCTTTGGGGTGGGGCTTGAGGAACGCGGCAGCGAGTGAGATGGCTGCGGAGGCGTAGAACGCGGTAGTCAGACTCGTCGCCCCGGCAATGGTTCCCATAACCGTCGAGCCCACTATCTGGCCGATGGCGATCAGGAGGAACCCGACGCCTGTTCCAGCTGATGGTCGGTCGTGGAATACGGCCACGGACCACACCAGGATGATGCCTGTGAGCATGATGTAAGCAGGGCCGAATGTCGCGGCGCTCAGGTAAGTGAAGGCGGTCACGCCGGGCGCCGTAGCGAGCAGGGCGATTGAAGCCGCCATCGAGAGCAGCGAGATGCGCAGGGCCATCTTTAGCCCCAGACGTCTCACCATGTCGCCCGCCGCGCCGCCAAGCAGGCCAGAGACCCCGATAACGATCCAGAACAAAGTCGAGCCGGATTCTGAGAGCCCGCCCAGACTGGATACGAGATCCCGCGAGAACGTCCAGTATGCGGCGCTGGAGACACCAAGCAGGATCGCGGCCGCGAACAACGGCGCGGAGCGCGATCCCATCAGGTAGGAGAAGGTCAGGCGTGGCGTCTCTGTTCCTCTGTATGCGGCATCGCCCTCGATCTCGCGCGCTGGTTTGCGTGGCACGAAGGCCGCGTTCCACAGAAGAACCGCGACGCCGACAGCCGCGAATGCCGCCAACATCACTCTCCACTGGCCCATAAGAACGAGCGCCGCTGTGCCCGAGGCTGCGATACCCACGCTGGTTCCGCAGTTGATGAGGGTGTTGGCCCTGTCCTGTAGGCCCTCGCGAATCGAACTCGCCACGGCCTCCACCATCGGTGGGGAGGAGAGACCCGTGCTGCTGCCAGCCAGGATCACCCCGGCCGCCAGAACCCACGCTGATGGCGCGGTCGCCACGATCGCCAACCCCGCGACCGCAACCGCTCCCGCCGCCACCGCCATGAACCTCGGTCCCGTTCTGGAGGTGTACACGAGAGAGAAGATCGCGGCGACGCAATAACCAACGTACGAGCCGGACCCGATCACACCTAGCACCGAAGAAGGGAGATCGAACGCCTCCCGCAACTCCGGTAGGACTAACCCGTAAGCGAACCGCGCCAATCCATAGGTCAACGCGATCATGGCCATCCCAGGCGCCACCAGCCACCGTATCTCTCCGAAATTACGCCCCAACACGTCTGAATCATTCCTTCCACTCGATATCTCAAGTACACAGGTCTGTGTACCCAGCCTGGAGTAAAAATACACAGGTCTGTATAATTTAGATTATCGAGGATAGGGGTTTCTGGATGGATGAGGTGGAGGGAATCGGGAAGAGGCGGAGGAGCAAGGCGCAGGAGCGGTTGTTGAGTACGGCGTCGGAGCTCTTTTACCGAGAGGGGATCGGGGCCACCGGGGTGGATACCGTATCAGAGCGGGCCAGTGTCTCCAAACGGACGCTCTACAATCGCTACGGGGGCAAGGATGCCCTCATCTCCGCGTACCTGAGGGACAGGGACGAGCAATGGTGGGCGTACTTGCGGGGCGTCTCCGAAGGGATTGCCGATCCGGAAGGGAGGCTTATGATGGTCTTCGATGCTTACGGGGAGTGGCTATCTGGACATGATTTCCGCGGTTGCGCTTTCGCCAACGCTCAGGCCGAGATAGCGGACCCTGGCCATCCGGCCCTCGCTGTGGCGCGGGGCCACAAGGAGCGGATAGAAGAGCATATGGCTACCCTTGCTCGTGAGGCCAAATATTCCAAACCTGAAGTCCTGGCCGAAAAATTGCTCTTGCTTCTGGAAGGTGCGGTGGCGATGGCCGTCATGCGACGGACCTCGGGTCCACTGGAGACGGCCCGCTCGACCGCCCTTGAATTGATGGATGTCCACGGCCGTCGGGTTCAGTAGGCTCGAAGGCGGTTAGACTCCGGTCTGCATCCTGATCTAGAGAAAACCTTCGAGCTTCCGACCGTACAGGTACTCTCGGGCCACGATCTGGAAACCTACTGACTCGTAGAGTCGGGCCGCGGCCTCGTTGCCACCAACGTACGTGATGAGGGCATCCTCGGCCCCGAAATCCTGAAGCCTACGCATCCCTTCTAGCATCACGGCCCGGCCCAGTCCTTTCCGACGGTGGTCCGGGGCAGTTCCGACGGGCTCGAACAGTCCGGTCTTGCTCGCGGGAACCAACCAGCAGATGCAGTACGAGCCGAACTCATCTTCCGGGTTGGCGGCCACAAGGTCGAGGGTTGGATCGTATCCGGGGTGGATCTCAGCCCGCGGTAAGCTTCGGGCGTTACGCGGGACGGAGCCCACACCTCCCGATGTAATTCCACCCGCCTCTCCCATTCATCTTCGCCGCCCACGGGTCGTATCTTCCAACGTTCAGGGGGAGGCGTATCGGGGATGGGAACTTCGAGACGCCGGTGCATCTCGACTGCATGGTCTTCGTCTTCGTGGAAGCCGAGCCTTTCCAGAAGCGCCACGTATTCCCTGTCGCCATCGAGGGCGCGGGTCCGGATCTCGGCCCCAGGATTGCGCGCTGGGCCTCGGCGAGCTTCCCCGAGGCCCAGCGGAGTATCTTCTCTTCCAGAACGCCGCGCGGCGCCGGACGGACCTTCGTGACCACGCCATCCGGCTCCTCCAGCACGGCGAAGCCGACCAGCCCCGCCTCATCCTCCCATAGCCTGACGTTTTCGTGGGGATCGAAGTGCGTATTCTGGAATAAGGTCCACGTGATGTCACCAGGATGCCAGCACGACTGCGGCTGACCGTCGGCCGTCAGCGTCGAGAGAAAATCCCGCAGCAGTTTGAGATCCCGGTTCCCCTCGTATGAGCGGGATGATATTCGAGTATCTCCGGACATTCGCTGGTTCCTTCGTTCGCCGCGTTACCGTACGGGTTTGCTTCGAACGGAAGTTTATCTTCCCGGAGACACGTGATTCCACGCGCTGACTCCCATCTCACAGATGAGGGTGAGTGGGTTTACGGAACAGGGGTCGTCATAGCAGATGGACATGGACTCTGGTTTTGCTAACCAGGGTAGACGCGCTCGCAACTGGCGCTCACGTAATCTTCTTCGTCCACGCTCGCGGCGTCCTGTCCGGCTCCGCAGTCCACGTAGTCCCGCTCGCCGTCGCGGGTCTCCACGAAGTCGTTACCAAGCCCGGAGAGTAATTTGTCGCCGCCTGGGCCGCCGAAGATCTCATCGTCCTCGTCGCCGCCGACCAGGAGATCATTCCCAGCCTGACCGCTCAGCGTGTCGGCGCCGCCCGAACCGGAGATCCAGTTCCGCCCGTCTGTACCCCGCAGCGTCTCCGACCCGGTGTTTCCTAGCACTGCGCCCCCAGGGATGCCTGCCAGCGCGTCGCCAGCAGCCAGGAGCAACAACACGATGCCGGTGGCAACGATGATCAGGCCCATCTTCGTGGAGCCCGGCTCCTCCAGATGGATGCCGTCCGGCTCAAGCGCCGCTTCCGGGGGAACGGGGGAGATCCTGCGATGTTTGAGGCTCATGCGGCACGCTCCGTCCTTCGAGGGGGATGAGGAATGTACAGTGGTCCTGACGACTTCAGGGCTGTGGAGAGGTAACCCATTCGCGGCCCGATTGTAGCGACGGGCGGCGCACCACGGGTTAAATCACTGGAACATTCTGGATAAATATGTGTTAAACGCCAGCCCACATCAAGGGAGGCCGCACGCCGCGATTTGTATAGAATGACCCCCGTATGTGTCAGGTGAGCTTCAAACGCTGTAATTCGGGGGCCGGGGTATGATCCCCGACCTCTTGCGGGCGCTGCTCGCGGCCCTGGTGGTCGGTGTCGCGCCCGGCTGGTTCTGGGCTGCGGTTCTGGCTCCGTCGTCGGATCGGGCGGAACGGCTTTGCTACTCGATAGCGCTCTCGCTGGCGTTGGCGCCCGCTGCCGCGATCCTCCCTGCTCGTATTTTCGGGGTGGGCATGTCGCTGTCTTTGACCATGATCTCCCTGCTCGTGGTGTTTGCTTCCGGGCTGTTCGTCTACGCCCGGTTCGGGGCCGTCAAGGGCGGGGACGAGCCGCTTGCCGTGGAACCCGGCGGCCTCGGCCTGCCAGTCCTGATACCGCTCTGTGCCGGCCTGTTCCTGCTGCTCCTCGTGGTCGTGGACGCGCTGCCAGGCGAGCAGCTAGCCCCCCTGATAGCCCTCGTCTTCGTGTCCGCCGGCGTCGCCCACCTGCTCGACCGTCGCCGCAGCGGGACGCTGGAGGCGGGGGAGCTTGAGGAGGACGAAGATCCCGAATCGCGTGAGGCTTCTCCCGGCGTCGTGGCAGCGTGGTACGCGGCGCTCGCCGGGGTACTCGGGCTGGTGATTTTGCGGGGGTATCTCGGTCCCGCGCGCTTCGATTGGCCTTACATCCGGGGCGTGGACCAGTACGAACACGCGGTGATGACGAACATGACCGTATCTACCGGGTCTACGGGTTCGTTCATGCTGTACCCGCCCGGATTCCACTACCTGACGGCTGCCATCCACAACCTGAGCGGGTTGCAGCCGCTCGAAATATTTCCGGTGCTTGCTCCGGCTCTGCCCGTGCTGCCAGCGCTTGGATGTTATGCACTCGGGCGGCGGATGTGGGGCCAGCCTAGCGGGGTGGCGGCGGCCGGGTTCGCGGGGCTGCTCATCAGCGGGCCATACATGCACTTCGCCGAGGCAAGGTATCCGAACCTGATCGCGGCCCACTTCCTGGTCTCCGCAGCCGTCGCAGCCCTGATGGCCCTGTTCGCCACGCCTAACGTCAGAACCGGAGTCCTGCTCGCGATAGTCGGTTCTTCCGTGGTCCTCTATCATCAGGTGGCCAGCTTCTACGAGGCTGTGCTGCTGGCTTTCGTCGCCCTGATCTTCCTTCCATACCTCCTGCTTCGGGAGCGGAGGACCGGCGTCGCATTGTTCGCCTCGTTCTCGCTACTCGGAATCCTCTCTGTGATCTTCGCCTGGGATACGTACGACCTGCCGAGCATGGTCGGCGGCGTCCTTGGCGGATCTGGGACTGGAAGGGGCGGGGAGGCGGTCTCGATGGCTATTGGCACGCAGTCCCCGCTCTCCCTGACGCATTTTCTCTCCATCACCTCCCAGCCTGCGCTGTGGTTCGGGGTGCTCGGGGCGCTGCTTTTGATGACTTCGGGGGATGCTGATGCTAGGCCATCGCGCACGCTGGCTTACTCGCTTTCCCGTACCACGCTGCTGGTGTGGGCGGCGCTGCTGTTCGTGGGCAGCCGCACCTCCATGAGCGGTTTCCCCGAACGGTTCGAGCGGGATCTCGGCATCCCGCTCGCTGTGCTCGCTGGTTTCGCGTTCGTGGCGGTCATCGGCTCCATGTGGCCGCGCGGGCGGTTCGTGCCGGTGACGTTGCTGGTGGCCGGGTTGGCTACGGCGCTGGCAATGATCTGCGTCGGCATCAAATCCGGGGAGAACCTCAAGGACGGCGCTGGCCCTGACTCCAGCATCCCCAAGCCGCTGGCGACGCGCAGTTCCCAGGTGATGACGACGCCCGAGGCGGTCGAGGCCGGGAAGTGGCTTGAGGCGCACAACACGGGCGGCAACATAGTCGCCACACCATATCTCGGCCTCGCCCCGAGCCGCGCCATGCTCGCAATGGGCGGCTATACCGGCATCCAGTCCTACGACCCGCTGCGCATAAAAGCCGCGAGGGATCTGCCGCCCTCCGGGGCCAAACCCCTTTGGGATGCGGTCTGGATCCTGCAACACCCTGACGGTGAACGAACGCACCGGCTCCTCGAAGAAAAAGACATCCGCTACGTCGTGCTCTACAAGTATCTGCCCCCAGCCAGCAGCATGGACCCGAGGGCCTTCGCCAGCCGCCCAGACCTCTACGATACCGTGTTCGAGAACAAGCAGGTCATCATCCTGCGGCCACGCGAGGACTCAGGATAGGCCGCCTGGGCCGCGTTCGATGAGCTGGTTGGACGGCACGGAGGAAGGATCGAGGATCTTTTTGGCGCTCTCCACGCCGCTCACCGGTAGCAATTCGGGGTCGATCAAACCAGCCTGCACCAGCACGGAAGCCTGGTCCCAGTAGATATGTTCGTGGGCTATCTTGCCTTCCTGAAACTGGATCACCACCACCATCGCCACCTCGATGTGCTTCCCGGTCGGGGGGACGCCAGGCAACAACCAGTCCATCTCGATGGCGTGGTCGAACGCGAAGATCAACTCGTCAACCACCCGGTCTTCGCCGACCGTACGTGAGATCGGGGTGATCCTGGATTCCGGAGGCTGCTGCGTTATGAAACGATCTGAGTAGAAAGTCCGCACTTCTTCGAGCCCCACGCCGCCCGTGAGGACAGGGACGTGATTTACGTGCGGGTCGTCCACCATGGTTTCGAGGGTATCCTCGACGCTGTGCGTCTCGAACTCGGATCTCATGTGGGCGTCCCATAGGTCCGCCATCGCCTGCTGCGCCGGGGTGAGCGTAGTGCCCTGTTCTCGTGAATCCATGACTTCTCTTTCCCTTCAGAATCTCTACAAACCGACGATGTCACCCACCATGAATACCCGCATCCAACGGCCAGGAACCTCACTCATCATCACCCGTCAGGGACGCCCCGCCACGTACTTCAGGCTAGTATTTCGGGAGCGGGCCTCCGGCGTCCTTGAGGATGTAATCCTGGAACATGTGTTTCACGATGTCGGGGTTGTCCGCGGCTATGTCGTTTTTCTGTTCGGGGTCTTCCTGCATGTCGAAGAGTCTTGCGCTGGTGGCATCGTTGCGGGACCACATCGCGTACCTGTCGTCGCGTGCCCACACGTGGTCGTGGTAGCCCGAGGTGAAGTAGGGTCGTGCATCGGTCGGTTCGCCGCCGTCGAGGATGGGGGAGAGGTCGGTGCCGTTCATGGCCTCTGGCGGCTCGATGCCGAGGAAGTTCAGGATGGTCGGCGCGATGTCGTGGGTGGAGGCGTGGTATTCGCTGGTCGTGCCCGCGCCCTTGCCCTTGGGATGCCGGATGAAGATCGGCACGTCAAGCAGCTCCGAGTACATGGCGGGTGGGAGCTTCCCTACGAGGCCGTGCTCACCGAGGATGTAGCCATGGTCGGCGGCCACCATGACCAGCGTGTTCTCGAACAGGTTCAGCTCGTGCATCTTGTCCATGAGGCGTCCCAGCCAGCGGTCGGCCATCGTGAGTTCGGCCGCGTAGAGCGCCTGCTGGCGTTTGATCTGGCGTTCCGTCATCCAGCCAGCCTCGCCGTTGGGGCCGGTCATGGGTTCCGGTCCTTCGTATCCCTCGTCGTAGAGGCTCACGTATTCCTCTGGCGGGTCCCAGGGCTCGTGCGGATCGTAGTTGTCCACCATGAGGAAGAATGGCTGTCCGCCCCTGGCTGCGCCTTCCAGGTACTCCGTGGCCTTCGAGAACACCTGCGGCGAGTACCACTGCTCCTCCCTGCCGCGGCGGCCCGTTGCGTTGGCAAGGTACTGGCGTGCGATCTCAAGCATGTGAGCCTCGTTGGAGCCGCCCGTGAGGACGTGTTGCATCCGCTCCTCGGAAACCAGCCACTCAGGCTTGTAGAAATCCCTCTCCTGTCCCCTTATGAACTCGAACAGCCCGAAACCCCTGTGGAAGTTGTAGAAAGGCTTGAACTGGTGGACGGTGTCCGTCACCAGCATCGTCTGGTAGCCCTCTTCGAACAGGATCTCGGCCAGCGTCGTCTGATCCTCGGGGATGGGTTGCCAGCCGTAGAGGCGCACGAGGTCACTCGGCACGGGGTTCCAGTTTCTAAAAGGGAAGGTCCGTATGCCTGTGTGGATCGCGCGCCGCGCGCACACGGTCGGCAACGATTCGGGATGTGCCCTGGTGAAAGCGAGGCTATCCTTCGCCAGCGAGTCGAGGGTTGGGGTGTGGATCCAATCGTTCCCTAACGCCCCGATGTGGTCTTTTCTGAGGCTGTCTATGATTACGAGCACTACGTTCATTCTCGGCCCCCCGGTCGGAAGGTATTCGTCTGGTAGTTGACCACCCGTCAGGGTGTTCACGGTGCTGCAGCCCGCCGCGCCGAGTAGGCCCATCCCCGCCGCCCCGGCGCCTGCGCCCTTCAGGAAGCTCCGGCGCGTGAATGTTCGATCCTTCAAGTTTTGGTCCTCCTGGATGCCACGGGTTCAGGCCATGTTGGCTTTGAGGGCGTCGGCGAGCTGGTAGACGGGAGAGAGCTTGCCAGGGTTCTCTTTCTCCATGTACTCGACGAACTCCTCCTCGGAGGCGAACAGCATCTTCGGGTTGTTCCGCTTCTCTTCGCCCAGGTTGGAATGGCTCCGGTCGTTGTAATCGTGGCCCGGATAAACTATGAGGTCATCCCGAAGGCTCCGGTACGTGTAGTAAAGCGTGTGGTATTGCCTGGTGGCGTTGCCGTTGAGGAGGTCTGTACGGCCGCAGGCCCCTATCAGGAGCGCGTCCGCGCTGAGTATCCTGCCTGGCAACAACACGGAGACGAGATCCTTGGCGTGCCCCGGCGTGTGCAAGAACTTGAGCGGCAACCCGCCGAGCCACAGCCTGTCGCCATCTTCGACCCGAATATCCACGCAGCTTGCGGGGGATTCTTCGTGCATCACTACCTTCGCTATGGTCTTCGCCTTCAGCTCGCGCACGCCCGAGAAGTGGTCGGCGTGGGTGTGGGTGTCGATAGCATAGAAAGGTTTCAGGCCGTGTTCGAAGACGAAATCGAGCATCGACTCGACCATGGAGATCTCCGGGTCGACCAGCGCGGCGAGGCGGGTATCTGGGTCGGCGACGACGTATCCGAGGCATCCCCGCTCGACCCGGAACTGCTCGAAGACGTAGGCTGGAGATTCCACGCCAGGCGTCTCCGATTCTTTCTGGTTCCCGTTCTGCACTGGCCGGGTTTCTCCTGACAACTCCACAGACCTTTCCGCTTCGGCCCTCCGAAACGCGATTGTAGCCGAACTCCCCCGCCACCGCCCAGCATCATCAGGCCGCGTCAGTCCACTTCGCCGTCTGTGTCGCCGACGGCGTGAAGGCCGTCTTTCCCCGGGACCAGCTCGTAGAGGATACTTGCCCTGATCCGCACGACGTCGAACCCGGCCTCCTTGAATCCCTTCGGGCCGACTATGCCCTGATCCACGATATATACCGGGCCTTTCTCGATGGCTTTCCTGGCCGCGGTAACGCCGGAGAAATCGTCTGTTCCGTAGATGCGATCCGTGGTCGGCAAATCATCGTGCCCCGGCCAGACGAGGTCGGCGTAGTGAATGTCCCTGTTGTGCCAGAAGGGGTCAACGAGCGTGAGATCCCACCTTCGCTTCTCGACGAGGACCATGTACCACAGGGAATCACGATGGTGCAGCACGGTGGAGTTGGGCGCTGTGGACTTCGCGACGGCCTCGATGACCCTCCGTCCCTCGTAGTTTTCGCTCATGTCGTTGGTAGCGTACGTGTTCTGGACCCCAACCAGCGGCAGAAGTAGGATTGCTAACGAGAGAACGCTGGGGATGATCCCCCTCCATCTTCCGCGCAGCAGCCCTGCCACGTCCTCGAAGGCATCCATCAACCCTTCTAGGCCCATTGCCATCCAGAGGCAGAGGATCAGGTACGTGGGGATGAAGTAGAGCATCACGTCGGGGATGTCGTTCTCCAGGGCGTGGACTAGCCATCCGAGGAAGAGAAAGCCAGTTAGGGCGGCGACTGCTTTATCGCGGGAGATCAGGATCGCGGCGCCAGTCAGGGAGACCATCAGGAGGAACGGGTTGAAGTTCTGCATGAGATGTCCCCAGTAGAAGGCGAGCCTTTCCGGCGCCTCCGCAGGCCCGAACGCGAAGAAAGTGCCCGTGAGGTTGCCGCCGCTCACCACGTACCAGAACCTGCCGAGGCTCGTCGGGTTGTTCCCCTCGAATGGCGCGTTCATGGCGGCCCGTATCGGCAGGTACAGGTAAGGGGTGATGCCGAGCAGGAATACGCTGAAGCCCTTGAGTACGAGGCGCCACTCTACGAGCTTCCGCCATTCCACGAGGCCGACGAAGATCAGGCCGGCTGGCAGTATCAGGGCGCTCGTCATGTGGTTTGTGACGCAAAGTCCGGCCCCGAATGCGGCAAGGAGCAGGTAGCGGTCTGTCCTGACGCTCTTCCACCTGAGCAGCGCGAGCAGGGTCAGCGAGATGAGCAGGGCGTTGAGGGTATACACCTCGGCGATAACTGCCTGACTCCAGAGTGCGGCCCCGAGCCCGAAGGTAAGCGCCCCCGCCGCCGATGGCACGATCCTGCGCGTAAACAGATATCCAGCCGCGTATACCGCGAGCACCGACAGCGCCCCGAACACCGCTGATGCCAGGTTCACCCTGTACGCCACGTCCCCAACCGGCAGGTAAGTGAACAGGTGGGCGAGCGTCAGGTAAGTCGGGTAGCCCGTGGGATGCGTGATGCCGAGCACCGCAGCCTGCATCTGGAGCATCGCCGAGTCGGGGAATGCCCGATCGAGTGGAAGTATGGTCGGGGCCACCGTCATCAGGTAAAGCACGAAAACAAAAAGCGCCACGCCGCAACCCGAGATCACAGTCCACATCTTCCTTGCGCCTTCTTGCTTGCTGCCCACGCCCCAGCCGTTCCCTGTCTTCTCTTTGGACATGACTGGAAAAGATACTATCCAACCCCGAGATTCGCATGAATCATTGTTAAACGAGCGTGAGCGCGGGATTAAATATCTGTTAAACGCACGGACATGGGCCGCGGCATGGTGTCCTGGTACAAAACCAGCGGCCCGGAGGTTATGCTTTACCGGGTTGATTTCACATGATGCGGCCCCGCCTTGATGGCGGTAAAGAGGCCGCGAGAAGGAGGTCGTCGCGATGCCGATACGTGATATTCGCCAGGGTTCAGCAGGGAGATTCGTATGAACTGGCTGGTCACTGGCGGATGCGGTTTTCTGGGAACTTCGTTCATCAGGTCGCTGCTGGACGAGGGTGGGCATTCTGTGCGCATCATCGACAACCTGACGGTCGGGACGCGCGAGGATCTCGCATCTGCGGGCCAGTTCGCCGAGACGCAGGCCGAGGAAGTCGGGCCGATGGGGTCCGTGGATGCGGATGTCGAGCTGATCGCCGGGGATATTCTCGACGAAGGGCTGGCGCTGCGGGCTGCGGAGGGGACTGACGTGATAGTCCACCTCGCCGCCAACACGGGGGTCGCACCCTCCGTCGAAGACCCGCGCAAGGATTGCATGTCCAACGTCATCGGGGTGCTCAACTACCTGGAGGCAGCCAGGCACGCTGACGTGAAGCGGTTCGTGTTCGCTTCGAGCGGGGCCGCGGTGGGGGAGGTCGAGCCCCCGTTGCACGAAGAGCTGGCTTCGCATCCCGTGTCACCATACGGATCTAGCAAACTGGCTGGCGAAGGATATTGCTCGGCCTACTACCGGACCTTCGGCGTCGAGACCGTCGCGCTGCGCTTCGGAAACGTCTACGGGCCGCTTTCCGGGCACAAGAACAGCGCGGTCGCCAGGTTCATCAAGCGGGCCATGGACGGGGAGACGCTCGAGATCTACGGCGACGGAACCCAGACGCGGGACTTCATATACATAGGGGATCTCATCCGCGCCATAAAACTAGCGGCCACCGTGGAGAACGTCGGCGGCGAGGTGTTCCAGATCGCCACCAGCTCCGAGACGTCAGTGCAGGAGCTTATAGACAAACTCCTCCCCGTCCTCGCGTCAGCAGGCATGAAAGACGTGGAGGTGCGCCAGACCGCCCCGCGCCTCGGAGACGTGCAGCGCAATTACTCGGACACCTCCAAGGCTGACCGCCTGCTCGGCTGGCGAACCCAGGTCGCCCTCGACGAAGGTCTCAGCCGCACCGTCGAGTGGTTCATGGACCCGGGGAGCCCATAACGGAGTACGGGCGGTTCCTGGCCGCCAGATAGAAGACCACCTGCGCCAGCGCGGCGGCGAACGCGCCGATGACCAGCGAGTAGGCTACCTTCTCCGTCACGTCCAGCGAGATCAGGGGCAGGCAGATCGCGGCAGACACGAGCCCGATCCCCCATCCCACGGCGGCGAGCCGGGACCTCCCGAGTGCGAACAGCGCCTGGGCCAGCGTATCGGTCAGAAGGTAGAAAGCCGCGAGGGCCGCCAGCGCCGCCAGCAGACCAGCCTCTGCCTCGAAACGCGAGCCACCGAATAATTTCAATCCCCATTCACCTAAGGTCCAGGCTCCGCCAACCATGACGATACCGGCCACGCCGACCACCCCGACGGCGCGGATCACGAAGCGGTCGAGGGAGCGTTGTCCACCGAGGGAGAGCGCACGGCTGGCGTGGGGGAGGAGAGCCCCGATCACCGGGCTCAGAACATACTGTGGGATGCGCGTGAAGATCAGGGCAGCCCCGAACAACCCGACCTGCGCCCCTGTCCCGCCCAACAAACCGACCAGGATCACACCGCCGCTCGCCAACGTCTGGGCGCAAGCCATACAAGCCAGCACGGGCGCAGCGAACCGCAAAGCCTTCCCCGCTGAGAACGGCTCCCCCTGCCTGGATGGCTTCGGAACCCGCGCCGGACGAACGGCAAGCACCCCGATAATCGGGGCGAGCATGATGGCGAGCGCAGGCCCGGCCACGCCAAGCCCGGCGAATAGAAGCCCTGCCGCGATGACCACCCTGCTGGATGCTTCGGCCAGGATCTGTGCCCCCATCCTGGTGCTCTGGCGATGCCCGTTGAAGATGCCGCGCCTGAAATACTCCGGCGCATACAGGGCCACCGCCGCCACGAAAGCTACCGTGAGCCGGGGGTCTTCGAAAACCCAGGTTGTCAGCAGCGGCGAGAGGAGCAACGCCACGAGCAAGAACAGAACGAGCAGTCCACCTTGCCAGCGCATCACCGAAGACACGACCGGGCTCCAGTCTTCGTTTCGCGCCTCCCGCTCGGCCACGTGGCGCCCGAGGGTTTGGGTCGCTGCCACCCAAAGAACCTGCACAACGAGAAACGTTGCGTTCCACAACAACGCGACCGGCGCGTAGCCAGCAGGCCCGCCGAGGGCGCGCATGGAGATGCCCTGAAAAGCGAAAGTCAGCGCGCCTGCCCCCACGAAAGAGAGCCCGATGTACAGGCTCCCCTTTCCCGCCCCCTGGCTAGCGGACATTGGGTGTCAGTCTCTCTCTCACCGGACGAAGTGTATTCCCAATGAGGACAGCCGTCTCCGCAGCTATCGTACGGGAAGAAAAACCGCTGGGAATGTACGATCCAGCGTTTATCTGACGGCTATTATCTGTAGCCTGAAACCTACCTCAGCCAGGTCGAGATGATGACCCGGAACACGCCAAGCGGGTAGGCCAGCCTCGGGGGCTTCTTGGTCTCGCCAGCGGCGCGGCTCATCATGGAGACTGGGACCTGGTGGAAGCGCAGCTTGTTCCTGAGGGCTTCCAGTGTGATCTCGTTGGCGTTGAAGCGGTCTTCCCGCAGGTCCATCTTGTGTAGTTCAGAGACCCTTATGGCGCGGTAGCCGTTAGTGCAATCAGAGACCTTTACGCCTGTGAGAAGCGTGATCATGCGCGAGAAGAACACGACCCCGACGTGCCTTACAGTGCCCGTCTCCTCGTAGAAGCCGAGAAAGCGACTCCCGAGCACGAAGTCCGCTTCCCCCTGGATTATGGGTTCGACGAGCCTGTCCAATTCCTCCGGCTTGTACTGCCCGTCGGCGTCGAGGTTGACGACGGCGAGCGAACGCTCTGCCTGCGCGATGGCGAAGCCTGTGCGAAGGGCGTCGCCCTGGCCCCGGTTCACGACGTGGGTCACGACTGGCACGCCTTCTTCCCTGGCGACGGCAGCCGTCGCGTCCTTGGAGCCGTCGTCAACGACTACGGTTTTGATCTCGTGTCCGAGTACCTCTTTCGGGATGCGGCGGAGAACGTCCTTGATGCCGCCCTCCTCGTCGTAGGCAGGCACGATTATCAGGATCTCACCTTCGTGTCCCTCTACCTTCTCCTCGTGGGAGAGGTAATTATCCGTGTAGTCCCTGACCGCGAGGCCCGTGACGATCTCGCCGCTGCGCCGTCCAGCCTCTCTCACCCTGTTAAGCAGGTTCAGGAAGAGGGCGAAGAGCAAGAGGGTCGCCAGCCCGAGCAGGGCAAAGGCGCGATTTTTCAGGCCGAGGAGCTGGCTCACGGGCTCGAATATCTGGGGCACCACCGAAACCAACATCACGCCGAGGGCGATGGCGAGGGAGAGGAGCAGGTCGAACCGACTCCCGCCCTTCTGATACCTGAAGATACCGTATGTCGCGAAGAGCGCGGCTATGACGACGCCAGCTATGCTTATGTGGTCAGCAATCATTACCTTGTCCTAGCTGTTAGAAGGCTGGTCGGAGGCACTGTCGCCCCTCTGGATAACTCTATCAGAGAGGTGTAGTGAGGTAGGCGAGCCACGGTAGCCATCCCAATCCGACGTCATTACCTTCATATACGGCACCCCTTCTCGAAGATCAAACCTCTACAAAGATGAACCCACGTTCACCAGGCGCGATTGTAGAGGATCTACCGTTAAATGAAAATTAAAGCATTGTAAAAACTTCGTTCAATGCGCGTTTTGGAGGGTTTTGGGCTGGCGATGCCGCCTGAACGTGTCGTAAGTTATCCGCGTGCCGCAGGCCCTCGACAAAGATGGAAACGACGGTGGCGGACGTGCTTCCTGATCTGTTGCGTGCGCTTGCCGCGGCGTTCATCGCTGGCGTCGCGCCTGGCTGGTTCTGGTCCATGTTGCTGGTGCCTTCCTCTGATCGGGCTGAACGGATCGGGTACTCCGTAGCGCTCTCCCTGGCGCTCGTGCCAGCCGTCGTGCTAGTACCCACGAAGCTCTTCGGGCTGGGCGTGACGCTGCCTGTAGCCGTGGTATCGGCGCTCATAGTGTTTACCGGGGGGCTGGCTGCGTATCTAGTTTATGGTTCGGCGAAGGGGACCGATGATCTCATAGGAACAGAGCCTGGCGGGCTCGGGCTGGTGGTGCTGGTTCCGCTTTCGGCGGGGCTGGTTGTGGCGCTCGTGACGGCGCTCGGGTTCCTGCCGCTCGGGTGGGCCATGATCCCCATAGGCGTTTTGATCGCCGTGGCTGGCGCGGCGCATCTTGTGGCATCCGGGCGTCCGGCTGGGATCGAACGCGGTGTGATCGCGGATTCCCTCGGCTTGCGGGAGAGGCGTTCCGCGAGCCTGGCTTTGATGGCTATCGTCCTCGCCATGGCGCTATTCCGGGGATACTCGGGGCCTGTGCTGCACGACTGGCCTTTCATTCGCGGGGTTGACCATTATTCGCACGCCGTTATGGCGAACCTGATGATGACGCGCGGTGAGATCTCACCGTACCTGATCTACCCCCCAGGATTCCACACCATGACGGCTATGGTCTCCCGCTTCAGCGGCCTCGACCCGCTGGAGATCTTCCCCGTCCTCGGCCCAGCCCTGATGGTCCTGCCAGCCATCGCCCTCTACGTGCTGGCGAATCGCCTCTGGGGCTGGGAATGCGGCGTGGCGGCCGCAGCCTTCTCCGTCATGCTCGGCGGCACGTATTACTACTTCAACGACGCCATGTACCCGAACCTGGTAACTTCGCAGTTCCTCCTCGTCCTCGCCGTCGCCGCCCTAGTCAGGCTGTACGGCTCGCCGTCCGTGCGATCCGGGCTCTTGCTCGCGCTGCTCGGCTCCTCCGTGGTGCTCTACCATCCCGTGGCTAGCATGTACCTGGCGCTGTTGCTCGCGCTCGCGTCGGTGCTCCTGCTGCCATACCTTCTGCTGCGTGAGCGGAGGACCGGACTCTTCGTGTTCGCCTCGTTCGCGGCGCTCGCGGTTCTCGCCGTGGTATACGCCTGGGACACCTACGATCTCCCGCGCGCAATCGCCGGATTGGTGGATGGGGCAGAGGCTGGCACGACCGGGGACGCCGTGGGGATGGCGGTCGGCACGCAGGCCGTCTACCCCATGGATTTCCTTATTGGCACGATGACCTCGCCCCCAGTGGCGTGGCTCGGGCTTCTCGGCGTTTTTCTGCTCGTGGCCGGATTGCTGGGGCGGGATGGAACTTCCCAGAAGCTGGCTTACATAATCCTGATCCTGTGGCCCGTTATCATCTTCCTGGGTAGCCGCTTATCCATGACCGGATTCCCGCAACGCTTCGGGCGTGACCTCGGCGTGCCGTTGGCGCTATTGGGGGCTTTCGCTTTCATAGCGATAATTCGCTCTCTGGGACCGCGCAGGGCCGTGGCTGTTTTCGCTGCCTCCCTTTCCGTGCTTGCCTCGGCCACGATAGTCGGGCTTCAGGAGTTGCAGAGCCTGGAGAGCGCCAGCAGGCCAAGCGTCCAGATGACCATGACGCCGGGCATCGCAGGGGCCGGGGAGTGGCTGGAGAAGCACAACACAGGCGGGAACATCATGGTCAGCCCCCACGCCAACCAGGTGCCGAGCCGCATGATGCTCGCGATGGGCCACTATCCCGGTCTCCAGTCCTTCGCTGAGTACCAGGTGGAACACCCGAGAGACCTGCCACCCACGGGGAAGCAGCCCCTGAAGGATGTGCTCTGGGTGATGAACAACCCGGAAGGCGGGCGCACCCTCCATCTCCTCCAGAAATACGAGGTCAGGTACGTGGTCCTGTACAAGGACATGCCGGATCGGGCGACGCTGGATTACTGGCGGCTCTTCGACAGGCGGCCAGACCTCTATCGCACGGCATTCGAGAACGGGGACGTCCTCATAGTCACGAGGCACGCGGCTGCGGAGTAAAATGCCCCGCGATGGACAGTGGAGATTACCGCCAGGAACAGCCCGGCCCAGATAAGCTGAAGAAAGAGAGCCTTGGACGGGTTCTCGGGTTCGTGCTGGCCGTGTTCGCGGTGAGCCGTCTCTTCTATCTCGTGGCCGGGACATGGTTCGCGCAGAACATCCCGGTCGGGATCTTTCACAAGTTCACCTCGGACAAACCGCTCGGGACTTTCAACATCTGGGCGCACTGGGACGGGGAACACTACGTGGGGCTGGCCGCGAGTGGATACATGCAGCCCCCTGACAACGTTTCACCCGCGTTCTTCCCGCTTTATCCGATTCTGGTGAGGTCGTTCGCCGGGCTGTTTGGGGGGCCGATCTCGCCCGGTGCGCTTTCGCTTTGGGGTGTGATCCTATCCCTCCTTTGCCTGCCTTTCGCCATGTATTTCGTCTACCGGATCTCCGAACACGGGTGGGGACCGCGGGCGGCGAGGGGAGCCGTGCTCGTCCTTGCTTTCTTTCCCGCGACGTTCTTCCTCAACGCTGCGTACACCGAGAGCCTGTTCCTTGCGTTGTCTGCGGGATCCCTGTGGGCTCTGCGGGTGAGGCGGGATCTCCTGCTTGCCTGCGTTCTCGCGGGACTCGCTACTGCAACCCGAAACGTCGGAGTATTCCTGATCCTACCGCTCGCATACGAGTGGTTCAGGGACCGTGACCGCTACGGATGGCGGGTGGTGTACCTGGGCCTCGCGCCTTCAGGGCTGCTACTTTACATGGCGTACCTTTGGGCGCGGTTCGGGAACCCGCTGCTCTTTTATACGGAACAGTCGCGGTGGGGGCGGGGGAACATCGGCCCGCTCGACCTCGTAAACAACATCTTCAGGGAGTCGGGTGAGGGCGTCGCCCGACTTTTCGGACCTGGGCTCTTCGCCGACCCGACGCTGGGGAACCTCGCGGATAGGGCATCCGCCGCGCAGAATGCCTTCGACCTCGCGCTCCTCGGCATCTTCGTGGCGGTGCTGATCGCCGGTCTCCGGGTCTTGCCCTTGGATCTGACAGCGTACTCTTTCCTGCTCGTCGCTCCGGCCGTGATCTTTGGTCCGGAACAGAACCCGCTGATGGGCTTCCCGCGCTACGCCCTCGTGGCTTTCCCTGCTTTCATAGTGCTCGGGGTTCTTCTCGACAGCCGCAGGAGCCTTGGCGTCTGGCTCGGCCTGAGCGCCGCCTTCTCACTGGTGCTATGCGCCATGTTCGTGAGCTGGCGCTTCGTCGCTTGAGGACGGGGGCGCAGGTGGCGAGCCTCGTAACCGTACTATACCTTTCTCATCTGGCGGCGTTCGAGGGGGACGATGCAACGTGAGCGGTCTCAGCGAAGAGCCTCCGGGACCCGAAGTAACCGGCCGGGGTGGCGGCGGAGATGACGCGGAAGAACGCCGGGAATACATACGGCGTCTTCTCAGGAACGAAGCTGACGACGACTATATCGGCAAGCCTGGAGGTCAGGGGCGCAGGGCCAGGCACATAAGGAAGATCCCATTAGATGAATACGAGCCTGAGAGCTTCTTTGCGGATCTCGTCGAGGGTGGTAGGGAACGGGAAGGGACGAGTTATCCGGGCGTGTTGATGGAGTTGCCGGGGGTTGGGACCATGGGATTGCGTCCTCCGACACCGGATAAGTCGTACACGATGGATGTTAATATTAGGAGCATAAGGATCAAAGAATGGAAGTTCGTGAACCGCGAAGATTACGAGAGTTGAAGTGACGCCGCCGACTACAAGACTGACAAGGCCAGCGGAAGCAGTGCTCGCCGAGCTCCGCGACGACCACGTTGGCCTGTGGAAACTCCTGTGGGTGGTGGAAGCTGAGGCTGAGCTGGGCGACGCGGAGCCGGAGGCCGTCCGGCTGGGGACTCTCGGCGTCATCGCCGAGTTACTCAAAGGTGGCTACGCCTTCGCGGGCGACCCTGATGGACGGGACGGTTTCGACCCCTGGGCGCTCACCGAAGAGCAGGCGTTGACGCGTATAGAGCGGGAGTGGGACGCCTTGGGCCGGGAGCCGGATATAGCCGAGATCGCCTGGTTTGGCCTGACCGAGAAGGGTGAGGAATACCTCGCTGAACCAAGGTCCACAAACTAGCACGCTTTAGACGATGGCTCGGCCTGAGCGCCGCCTTCTCGCTGGTGCTGTGCGCAATGTTCGTGAGCTGGCGCTTCGTCGCCTGATATCACTGACGGTGGTGATCCCGCCGTGCTATACCCTCCACATCTGAAATCTCCTGAGGAGGGAAGATGCAGCGCGAGGCTACCGTTGGTCTGGCAGATGACCTGAATATTGCGCCCATCGGGGTCGGGGCTTGGGCGTGGGGCACGAGCAGGGTGTGGGGCTACGGCAAGGAGTATGGCCGCCAGGATGTGGGAGACGCATTTCGGGCCAGCATGGCCGAGGGTGTCACGCTGTTCGATACGGCTGAGATCTATGGCAACGGCGCTTCGGAGCGGATCATCGGCGAGATCCTGCGCGAAGGGAACCTCGAAGGTACGCCGATAATAGCCACCAAGTTCGCCCCGCTTCCCTATCGTGTGAGCCCACGGACCCTGATACAGGCCGTGGACAACAGCCTGGCGCGGTTCGGCATCGCCACGATTGACCTGTACCAGATCCACTTCCCCTCCCCGCTGCCACGCTCGAAGGGCCTGATGGACGCCCTCGCCGAAGTCGTGAAGGAGGGCAAAGTCCGAAAAGTCGGGGTAAGCAACTACGGCGCGGAAGCCACCAGCCGCGCGCACGAGCGGCTCGCCTCCCACGGCGTCCAGCTCGCCTCCAATCAGGTGCGGTACAGTCTGCTCAATCGGGCGCCAGAGACGAACGGCGTACTCGACGTGTGCCGGGATCTCGGCGTCACCCTGATCGCCTACAGCCCCATCGCCCAGGGCTTGTTGACCGGAAAGTACGGCCCCGGAGCTGGTAGACCGGCCGGGCTAGTACGGCGGTTCGGACGCGCCTTCGGCGAGCAGAACCTGAGGAAGGTCGAGCCGGTGGTGAACATACTGCGTGAGATCGGCACGGCCCACGGCAAAGAGCCTTCCCAGGTAGCCCTGAACTGGCTGGTCGGACAGGGGACGCTACCCATCCCAGGGGCCAAGAACGAGCGTCAGGCCCGCCAGAACGCTGGCGCCGTCGGATGGTCTATGACGGAGGAGGAGCGGGAGAGGCTGAACCTGGCGACCCTCGGCTGGCGTTGACGCAGGACGAGGAACACGCAACAAGGCTAGACGCCGCGGACGAGCTTGCGCGTTTCCGGGACGAGTTTCATCTCGGAGCTGGGATCTACCTCGACGGAAACTCCCTCGGCCTGCTTTCCCATCGGGCAGAGCGAACGCTCTCCGAAGCAGTGACTTCCTGGCGGGAGCGAGGCATAGACGGCTGGACCGCGGAAGACCATCCGTGGTTCTACCTGCCCGAAGAAGTTGGGGCCATGACCGCCCCGCTCGTCGGGGCCGCACCGGACGAGGTAGTCGCCACTGGTGGGACTACGGTGAACGTGCATCAGATCCTCGCTACCTTCTTTCGACCCGATGGAAACCAGACCAAGATCCTCGCCACCGAACTCGACTTCCCATCGGACATCCAGGCCCTCACGAGCCAGCTTCGCCTGCGCGGCCTCGACCCCGATAAACATCTCATCCGGGTGACGAGCCGCGACGGACGCACGATAGATGAAGAAGACGTAGTCGCGGCCATGACCGATGATGTCGCCCTTGTCTTCTTGCCTACTGTTCTTTATCGCAGCGGACAGTTGCTCGACGTGGAGCGGCTCACGAGGGTTGCCCACGAACGCGGCATCCCCATCGGCTTCGACGCGGCCCATTCCGTTGGCGTGGCGCCGCACTCGTTCTCTGATTGGGGCGTGGATTTCGCCGTGTGGTGCGGGTACAAGTATCTGAACGGCGGCCCCGGCGCCGCTGCGGGACTTTACGTGAACCGGAGGCACTTCGGTCGTCGTCCCGGGCTCGCCGGGTGGTTCGGCTCCCGCAAGGACAGGCAATTCGATATGGACCACGACCTTATCCCGGCAGAATCGGCTGGCGCGTACCAGATCGGCACGCCAAACATCCTAAGCCTCGCGCCACTCCTTGGCTCGCTGGAGATGTTCGACGAGGCTGGTATCGGGCGTGTTCGGGAGAAATCCCTCAACCTCACCGGATACCTGATTGACCTTGTAGACGAATACCTGTCAGGGATGGGGTTCGCCATCGGAACCCCGCGCGAGGAAAAACGGCGGGGCGGACACGTCGCGCTGGAGCATCCCGATGCGGCCCGTATCTGTATGGCGCTGAAGGCAAAAGGCGTAGTCCCTGACTTCCGCCCACCTGACGTCATCCGGTTAGCTCCGGCGCCCCTGTACACCTCGTACCATGACGTGTGGCGCGCCGTGGAAATTCTGCGCCGCATCGTCGGAGAGGGTCAGCACGAGAAGTACCCGAACGAGCGCGGGGTAGTCGCGTGATTCTGGACATCTCCCAACCGCTAAAGAACGGCGTCCCGGTCTGGCCAGGCGACACGGAGTTCACCTTCGACCTCACGTTGACACTCGCCGAAAGCGGCTCGGTGAATGTCGGGCGGCTGACGATGAGCACCCACACCGGTACGCACGCAGACGCCCCGTTTCACTTCAGGGACGATGGAACAAGGGTTGGGATGCTTGATCCCGAAGCATTCATTGGTCCGGCTCGGGTGATCGAAGCTCGGGAAGAATCCATCGGGGCCGAAGAGTTGGGGTGGCACGACCTCGATGGAATCGAACGGCTACTGGTGAAGACGGGATCATGGCTGGATCGGACAGTCTTTCCAGGGCGGATAAGCTATTTTCGCCCCGACGCCGGGCAATTCCTGGCCGAGAAGGGAATCCGGCTCGTCGGGGTGGATACTCCCTCCGTGGACCCGCTCGACAGCAAGGACTTGCCAGCCCACGAAGCACTCCGGTCGGGCGGCATTCACATTCTCGAAGGTCTCGTTCTGGATAAGGTCGAGCCTGGGGACTACGAGTTGATCGCCCTTCCCCTCGCCCTCGAAGAGGCCGACGCCAGCCCGGTGCGGGCAGTGCTCCGCACTACCCCCTGATCCATGCCCGTCCCGGCGGGGCGAAGGTCAGCTCACGTCGAAGCAGGCTCATCCGGGGAAGACGCGTCGTTCCCGCCGGGGATCGACGTGCGCTTCGGGGTATCCTTGAAGATCTTCAGCAGTGGGATCGCCACGACGGCCAGCATGAGCGCACCGCGCAAGACCGTTCGCCAGGCGCCGCTTTCGGTCCCTGGGGGATCGGTCATGAGATCGACGATGCTCCGGGGGAGGGTCAGGCCGAGCGCGGCGAGCACGAAAACGACGCCGAGTACGCTGAAGGGGAGCAGGACCGTGATCAGAACCAGAAGGACGTATCGGGAGGCGCGGGACCACCGTCCTTCTCGGCGTTCGCCTTCCGGCTCTTTCTTGCTCATGGCGTCTTGCAGAAGCAGTACGGTCGCGTGGACCGCCGCGGTAACGATGAAGGCCACGAAGCCGAACTGCTGGACCGTTGGGTTAAGGAGCAGCGTGCCGAGTACGATCATCAACGCCTCGAAGACGTAGAGCAGCTTCAGCCCGTGGCGAAACATCAGGCTTCGTAGGCTACCCGGCACCGCCACCTCCACCAGCAACCAGAAGAGCCGCGCGCTCCGGGCGATCCAGACCACGCCCCTCTTGGGCAGCCGCCGATCCTCGGAATAGCCATCTAGCAGGTCCCCGAACACCCTGCTGGCCCGCCCCGCGTTCGTCAGCAAGCGTTGGGGATCAAACCTGCGTTTCGCGGCGTACGCTTCGTCGTCTTTGTATTGATCCCGGAACGCGTCGATCATGCCGTTTGGAGGTTCTGCCTCGAACACGTCCTCCGCGAGGATGGCGAGGTGGGCTTCCTCGATCATCTCTTCGCGCTTCTCCGCGTCTTCTTGCAGGGGCAACAACGCGGTGATGATGCGCTCCGCGCCGTCCAGCCGGCCCCAGAGGATGTCGTTGGTCCGAAAGTCCTTCTCGAAGAATGCGCCGAAGTTGTTCAGCTTCGTGCCCGCCAGCTTGGTCTTGCCGTTCGTTTCTTTATTGATCAGGGACATTGCGTCCCTCGGGCTGATCCTGAACACGTCAACCCGGGACATCTCCTCCCCGACCCCGGTGGAATACAGGATGGGGTGCGAGATCATGTCGTAGCTGGCGAAGTTTTCGTAGTAGAAGTGAACAGCCCGCCGGGCGACGACGAAGAGGCCAGGTGAGACGCCTTGCGGCGCTGATATATTGTCGTATGTACCGGAGGCTGCCTCCAGAGTACCGCCTATGAGCTCTTGTGCCCGGTTCTCGAACTCCTCGAAACTACTTCTTCTCGGCCAGGACATCGCTCTGGCCGATGCATCCAGGTTCGCCCTGGTTTGTGGTTTGAGCAGGGTTACCAGGTCTTCCTTCGTGATGCCGAGGTTATGGACGGCGTCTCGAAGGGAGTTGTTTGTCCAGAGGTCCTGACTCTCCTTGCGTAACTGCTTGTGGGCGTTGCTCAGATACTGTCGAATGGACCGTAGCCCCTGGCGAATCTCCGCCAGATCGAGGGCTTCTAGACCGGTGGCCTGTTTCACCAGGGCGCTGGTTTGCTCTTCCAGCAGCATCCTGTCGATTCTGGCTAGCACGAACTTCAACCGGCGCAGCTGCCACGAGACGTCGTAGCGCCTCAAGAACGCATGTTCGGTAGCCTTGGTGCTCGAGTCGGGCCTGTAGCCCGTCCCATCCGGGTCGTAGTTCATCTCTCGCCAGGAGCGCACCAGCTCGCGTACGGCCCGGAACTCGTCTGAATCCTCGTCGAACCCGGCGGCGCGGGTGATCAAAAGCGCCAGATAGTCCGTCACCTCCGTGACCCGCAGGTGCTGGTAGCCGGCCCACGCCAGGCCCCTGGCCTCGACCATCTCGGACATGGTCATCCGGTCCCAGTCTTGTTCCTCGTACCAGTTTTGCCGCACCGCTGAGTCCCGAAACTCTTTCTTCGCCGTTCTTGATTCGAAGAAGTCACTGGTTTCCATGCCTTCGACGATGGTGTTTACGCGCTCGATGAGCCTGTTGCGCTCCAGCACGCGCTGCAAGTCTTCCCGGATGGGCTCGTAGCGCGGGAGGGTGGAGAGCGACTGCCATGCGTTCTCGATGACGGTTCGCCTTATCCCTCTCTTACGGCCCTGGGGTAGGATGTCCGGGCCGGGCGATTCTTCGCCCTCGTCCGTCGTTCCCAACCCTACGTCCTCGGGCCGGAGGCTATCGGGCGTGGGGTCGAGGTACACCAGCTTGCGGCTGACCGGTATCCCGGCGCGGCGCAAAGGCATGGCGTCCGTGGCGTGGCGGAACGGGCGGTTGTCGAGGATCCCGCCGTCGTTGAAGTCGCGTTCGAGGAAGGATTTGATCCGTTTTCTGGAGGCCACGGGTTTCAGGTATTCCTCGAAGAAGGTCCGCCACCCGATGCTGCCCGCCCTCTGGTCCGATCCCCCGGAGGGATACCTGTCCAGTATATCGTTCGCGTCGCCGAGCCTCATCGGCTCGAAGGCGGCGGGGTGCGCCGACGTGCAGCGCGCGGCGAAGGCGAGAAAGGGGTTGTTGCGGTGGAGGAAATCGTTTGGCCCATCTTCGCGGTAGCGAAAGTGGAAGACGTTGCGGTGACGGTACTCATCGACGACCTTGTCCGCCAACTGGAGCTTGACGGGTTGGCCCGCCATGTCGGTCGCCGTGACGTACAGGTCGAGCTCCTCGACGTTCTTCGGCGATGATGGGGTGTTTGCGGGTGGGTCCTCGCCCATCCCGTCCAGGGCTTCGAGTAGCTTCCAGTACATCCGTGAACCGTTGAGCAGCGACCGCGGCGGAGATTGCCTGGCGAGTTTCGTGTCGTCTACGGATTTGTCGTCGTTGATCAAGACGCCCATGTCGCCTTGTTCGATCCACAGGTCCTTCAACTCGTCTATCTTCTGGTCGTTGGCGAGGGCCTTGGCGAGGTACACGGCGTTGATGCCGCCGGCTGACGAGCCCGACAGGATGTCCACCACGAACCTCGTCCGTATGGGCCTGGCGTCTGCCTCCGCCACCTCCGCCGTCGCTTCTCCCCAGGAGAGCATCCTCCCCAGCTTGCGGTAGACTTTCTCCGTGCTCCGCAGTCCATCGTCAGGATGGGAGGCGAGCGAAGGATCGTCCCCCCGGGGCGCCGTCGCGCGTACCATCTTGAAAAGCTCCTGGGCCACGCCGTTCATGTAGATGGCCAGAGAAATGCCGCCGTACATCACGACCGCGAAACGGACCTCTTGGGTGAGCGCCATCTCCGGCTGGTTTGCCTGTGTCATGGTCTTGTCCTCCCGTCCCCTGGATCACCGGCAGAGCCGGTCGAAGGACAGGTTAGCCACTTTTCACGCATTCGGCAACCCGCGATGGAAGGATGGCCGTCCTCCCATCGCGGGCCGTGCTCCGCGCCAGGCTCGGCGCCGACCCCTGATCCGGAGCCTACAATCTTCCAGACAGGATGGTCGCTGCCTGTATGACGGGGCTCAGGGTGGGATAGTAATCGGGGAGTTGCGGAGTCTGTTCCTGGAAGCTACTCCGAAGCCCGCGTGCAGGAAAGAGGCTCGTCTGAAGCCGGACTTCCGCTTTAGAGGGTTCTCCGAAGTTCCCTGGCAGGGTGCCAGGAGCTGCTGCTCGGACACAGTTTAATAGCATCTAATACAAAAATCACCCGTTTGGGGGATGCGCGATGCCTCCTTGTGGGGCATCATGTTGGGCGTGGGAAAGGCTACCTCGTCGCGTGGCGAGAGCGCAAGAGCGGCGTACTTCCTAGGGGGATGATCGGCCTGGCATCACCGAAACGGGATAAATTGAGCATTGGTAGAATACATCAGTTCAGAAGCATCCCCCATCACAACCTGCCTGCTGTCCGTAGCAGCTTCGTTGGCAGGGGGCGTGAGACGCTTGAAGTCAAGCGAGAGCTGGCCATGACGCGGCTCATGACCCTCACGGGAGCAGGCGGCTCGGGCAAGACGCGCCTCGCCCTGGAGGTGGCCCGCAGCCTCATCGAGTCCTACCCGAGCGGGGTGTGGCTTGTAGAGCTGGCTCCCCTCTCCGAG
>JACDAR010000146.1 GCA_013695335.1 Rubrobacter sp. | reverse complement strand
AGGCCATCTTCCCGGCGGTGGACCCGCTGTCCTCGAACTCCTCGATCCTCGACCCGTCGGTCGTGGGCGACGAGCACTACCAGGTGGCCCAGCAGGTCAAGAACATCCTCCAGCGCTACAAGGAGCTTCAAGACATCATCGCCATCCTCGGCATAGACGAGTTGTCGGAGGAGGACAAGGTCATAGTGGGCCGCGCCCGCAGGTTGCAGCGTTTCCTCTCGCAGCCGTTCTTCGTAGCCGAGGCGTTTACCAGCCTCGAAGGCAAGTTCGTGGACCTCGAAGAGACCGTGCAGAGCTTCCGCGAGGTCGTGGAGGGGCAGCACGACGATTTGCCGGAGCAGGCTTTCTACATGGTCGGCGGTATAGACGACGCCAAAGAGAAAGCCCGCGGCATGAGCGGCGATGACGACGACGAGAACGGCGGCGACGAGGACAGCGAAGACAGCGGGGACAGGGAAGAGGCTGGAGTCGGGGCTGGCGAGGGCGGTAATTCGTAGTGGCTGACGAGGGACGGCAGCTTTTCTGTCGGGTGATCACACCCGAAGAAGTCATCTTCGACGGGGAGGTGGATCGTGTCATAGCCAGGATCGCGGACGGTGAGATCGGGGTTCTCGTGGACCACGCGCCGACCATCTCCACCGTCGAGATCGCGGACGTCCGCATCTTGCAGGACGACGAAACCCTGGTCTATGCTACCTCCGACGGCTTCTTCAAGGTCTCCGAGAACCTGGTCCAGATCCTGGTCGAGGAGGCCATCCCGGCCGATGAGATCGACGTCTCCGAGGCCGAGAACCGGGTGGAGGAGGCGGAGAACGACCTCTCGGGTCTCGCGGAAGGCGACGAAGAAGACGTGGAGAGGGCCAGGAATGAGATAGAGCGGCGCCGCCGGGTTGGGGAGAACTTCGTCAGGGTGGCGCGCCGGTACGGGGAAGGCTAGGCTTACCGAACGGTTGCGGAATCTTTACTCTGGCGTTGCCGTTCTGTAATCTGCGAGGGCCATAAACTGGATGGCGCTTGGTCTGTCCGGTATGTGCAAGAAATGTCAGGGAGGGGCGACGATGGAAAGATTTCTGATCGAGGGCGGAGTCCGGCTGGAAGGCGAGGTAAAGGTCTCCGGCGCGAAGAACGCGGCGCTGAAGCTTATAGCGGCCTCGCTCATGGCCCCAGGCCGAACCACCCTGCACAACGTTCCGCGCATCAGCGACGTCGGCACCATGCGTGCGGTCCTCGACGGCCTCGGGGCTTCGTCGGACTTTTCCGGGCACACGCTGGAACTGGATACTGCTGACGTGGATTCGTACACGGCCCCTTACGAGCTGGTGCGCCAGATGCGCGCATCCATCATCGTGCTAGGGCCGCTCGTTGCCCGTTTCGGGGAGGCTGAGGTCTCCGCGCCGGGCGGGTGCAACCTGGGCTTGCGGAAGTTCAACTACCATCTCGACGGCCTGCGGGCGCTTGGCGCGGAGGTGGATCTCGACCACGGCTTCATCAGGGCTTCCGCGCCGAACGGGCTGCACGGGGCCGAGGTGTACTTCGAGTACCCGAGCGTCGGGGCCACGGAGAACGTGATGATGGCCGCTACATTGGCGCAGGGAACCACGATCATCGACAACTGCGCCCGCGAACCCGAGATCGTTGACCTCGCCGAGTTTCTGAACGCGATGGGCGCGAGCATAGCCGGGGCCGGAACGGGTCGCATCGTTGTCGAAGGCGTAGAGGAACTCTCGCCAGTCGAGTATTCGGTGGTTCCGGATCGCATAGAAGCAGGCACCTTCCTCATGGCTACGGCGGCTACCGGCGGCGACGTAACGGTGAGGCACGCCAACACCCGTCATCTCAAGATGGAGATGGAGAAGTTGAGGGAGATGGGCGTGGACGTGACCAATACGGACGACGGTCTCCGCGCGCGGGTGGGTGACCCGCTGGATCTCTCCGGCGTTGACGTTTCCACGCTGCCTTTCCCCGGTTTTGCCACAGACCTCCAGGCCCAGATGATGGTGCTTCTGACCCAGGTTTCGGGGGCCGGAATCATCACCGAAAACGTGTACGAGAACCGGCTTCAGGTCGCAGAAGAACTCAACCGCATGAACGCTGGCATCGACCTCTTCGGGGGGCACAGGGCGCTGGTGCGCGGCCCGCGCAGGCTCTCCGGGACAATAGTGCAGTCACCTGACCTGCGTGGTGGGGCGGCGCTTGTGATGGCTGGGCTCGTGGCTGAGGGCACGACTGCTGTGGACGGCGCGCGGCACATCCTGCGCGGCTACGAGGATTTCGAGGAGAAGCTCTCCAGCCTGGGGGCGACAGTTGCCTTCGAGGCGAAGGTTTCTTCCTAGCTTTCCGCACGTCTCCCGCGGCAAGAGGTTCACATGGGCCGTTGCGGGCTGAAGATCTAGAACGGAGGAGGCGCTGGCGGTATCCGCGAACAACGGTGAGGTATTCTCCCTCACCCGCAGGCTGGCGCGTTACCGGTCGTACACGCCGGGCGTCGCCCAGTCGGCCGTGGACTTTATCAGCGGCTGGTTCGAGGCGCGGGGTTTCGATCCGATCCGCTACCACGGCGCAGGCCCGCAGGGAGAACTTACTTCGCTCGTGGTCCGCGTTGGCTCAGGAGGGCCGCGCATCCTGCTGCACGGCCACGTTGACGTGGTGCCAGGCGAGGAGTGGCAGTTCGAGCCTTACGAGGAGGACGGGGAGCTCTTCGGCCGCGGCGTCTACGACATGAAGGGCGCGCTCGCGGCCATGATGTGCGCCGTCGAGGATCTCAAAGCCGTCGGATGCCCGGCTACAGTCGAGTTGCTCATAGTCCCAGACGAGGAGCGGGACTACGATGGGCCGACCGGGGCCGAGGTTCTGATCCAGAACGGTCACACCGGGGACTTTCTGATCACTGGCGAACCCACCGATTTCCACATCGGAACGCAAGCCAAAGGCGTGCTCGACCTCCGCATCACGATACTGGGTAAGAGCGCCCACGGCTCACGGCCCTGGCTCGGCAAGAACGCCGTTCTCGTGGCCTACGAACACTTCCGCAAGGTCGCGGAACTACCTTTTGCGGGCGAGCGGAGCGACCTATTCCCGTACCCGAGCATCAACCTGGCGCGCATCATCGGGGGAGACGTCATAAACCGCGTTCCGGATCGCTGCACCTACGACCTCGACATCCGCTACCTGCCGGGACAGAACCCGGAGGAGATCACACGCCAGGTCCGCTCCCTCGACTTCCCAGCCGAAGTCGAGGTTCTTTTCTCTCGCGAACCCACGTATGTTTCCCGCAAGAACCCGTACGTGAAAGCGCTGCGTGAGGTCGCCGCCCGCCACTTCCACGGCAACCCGGTCGGCGTCGGACGCCACGGCGCGTCAGATATCGTTTACTTCCAGCGCGCTGGCGTTCCTGGGGTTGAGTTCGGCCCGATAGGCGGCGGGCATCACGGGCCACAGGAGTACGTGGTCTCCTCGTCGCTGGAGACTTATCGGCAAATGCTCGTGCAGTTCGTCCAGATCCTGGGGGCGAACGGAAAGAGCCGCTAGGCCCCCTTACCCGCTGGAGTCGGCTTCGCTGAAGGGCTCCGCTTCGCCGCGGGGTGACGTACCGCTGCTCATGCTCGGGGCTGCTTCGGCCTCAGCTTCCTCCTGGGAGATGGCGCCGCCCGCGATGGCAACGATGCCGTTGTCTAGCGAGGAGACCTCGCCGCCCAAGCTCGCCCACACGCCAACCGAGAAGCCCTCGTCTACGGGATCGCCGATCTTCTGTTCGTAATCGACCTCATCACCCTCTGAGATGAGCGCGGTCGCCGGTTTTAGCAAGCCGCCGCCAAGGGGAAGGTTCACGCCAGATACCTTCTCGACCAGGGAGACGACACCTTCTTCGGGAAGCTCGGTCTTTATGTTTGCGTATTCCTTGCCCTGCCTGCCCAATGGAACAACGAACAGGGAGTTCGTCATCCGGCGCACGTAGGCGTCGCCGGTTCCCAGTTCTTCGATGGCAAGATCGTGCAGGTACGGCCCGCCGTCAAGCACCATGAGGTGGCCTGAGTTCTCGACATCGAGGCCCGCGATCCCAAGTACTTCGCTCAACGAAGCGCCTATCGGTACTTCATAGACCTTTGTGTCCACTTCCTCGCCATAGACCGTGAAGAACTTGGTGGTGAGCGGCTTGCCGAGGAACAGAGCGCGGTACACGTTGAGCAAGGTCTCCGTATTGTTGACTACCTTTCCCACGTCAGGCGGCATCCCAGGACGGCGGGTGCCGTCGGGGTTATCCACGAACCTTGGAACCCTCGATTCTGTGGAATGTTTGACGAGGGTTTTCTCTTCGCCGAGGGCGTACGTATCAGGAACGTAGCGAACGTCATAGACATCGCCTGCGTGTTCCTGGTATTCGGCGTACCATTCGCGGTCCTTCTCGTGCACGCCGAGCGTGATCTGCTCGAACCCGAAGATGGTCTTCATGGCCTCGAAGAGCAAGAGGAACTCATCGAGATGTTCCTTGTGCAGCAGTTTGTCGCCCCAGTACCCTGGCTCGCTCTCCGTGGCGTTGACGATCAGGTGCGGTTGGGGCCTCGCATACTTGAAATACGTTGGGAAACCGCCGCCGCCAGCCCCGACTATGCCGGCCTGGCGCATGATTTCCACGGCCTCGTCGCCGGTCAGGGCTTTCACTTCTTCGAGGCTGCGCTGCTTCATCTCGGCCAAGATCCACCGCCTCCCAGAGAAGTTACCTGACTAGTTGATCCCGACGCCCGGCGCGATGTTCGAGTAATCGAACTCGGCTGCCTTGGTAGCGTAGCTCTCCAGCTCCTCGGGGATTTCGTCACCGGGATAGATAGCCTCGACCGGGCATTCTGGCATACACATGCTGCAATCAATGCACTCGGAAGGGTTGATCAGGTAGTGATCCCCCCCGTCGTAGATGCAGTCAACCGGGCACGCCGTAATACACGCGGTGTTCTTCGTACCGATGCACGCTTCGGTGATCACGTAGGCCAATACCGTTCCTCCTGACATCCCGGCCTCTTGCCCATGCCGAACTCCAAAGTGACAGCCGACACATGACATTTCCCGAACGAAGGCTAGTCTAACAAAACGATTCTGTAAAGATACGCAGATTCCTACTGAAAGGAGGGAATGGCAAGATGAACGGCAAGGCTGGCGATGTGGGCAGCTAGATGCTCTTTGATACAGTTAGTAGCTTCTTGAAAGTTTTGTGGAACACGGGTATATTCTGGGTGTTATCCGGGAAGAAGGGCGGATTTGATTTTAGGATTGATACAGCAAGAGATGTCCTACGGAGCGTTGTATCTGTACGTGGGTATCTTCATGCTGTTGGTTACGGGTTTCGTGGCGACGGTGCTCGTGCTTGCCCGTCTCATAGCTCCGGGACGACGCTCGGTGGCGAAGGCTGCGATCTACGAGACTGGCGAGGCGACGGTAACCGACCCGTGGCGGCCTTTTCCAGTTCGTTACTACGTTTTCGCCCTGCTTTTCCTCATATTCGACGTCGAGGCCGCCTTCCTTTATCCGTGGGCGGTCGTTTACGAGGATCTCGGTCTGTACGGATTTTTTGAGATGGTCGTTTTCGTCTTGATCCTGGGCGTCGGCCTTGCCTACGCCTGGAAGAAGGGGGCCCTGAAATGGGTGTAATGCAGCAGTTCAACGAGCCGAACATCGTCACGACGACCACGGACAGGATCTTCAACTGGGGACGCAAACATTCCCTGTGGCCGCTCCAGTTCGGGCTGGCGTGCTGCGCCATCGAGATGATGTCAACGGGAATGGCCCATAACGACCTGGAACGCTTCGGGAGCAGCCCGTTCATGGGCTCGCCGCGCCAGGCTGACGTTATGATCGTCTCGGGCACGGTCTCAACCAAGATGGCCGAGCGCATGACCCGCCTCTACGAGCAAATGCCAGAGCCGAAATGGGTGATCGCGATGGGCGCCTGCGCCATCTCCGGCGGCCCATTCCTCGATGGATATTCCGTCCTGATGGGCGCTGACCGTGTGATCCCGGTTGACGTATACGTTCCGGGCTGCCCGCCGCGTCCAGAGGCCCTGATCTTCGGTATCCTCACGCTTCAGAAGAAGGTCGAGCGCGACATGCAGGTGGGCTACGAGAAACCGCGCCCGGCGCTCGTGAACGAGGATGGCTCCATCAACGAGTACCTTCCCGATCGGGAGTACGCCGAGATCTCCGAGGGCAAGGCAGCGCGATTCGGTGGCATCAAGCCGCTCAAGCGCACCTACGTCTTCGAGCGCAAGGGAATGCCGCCAGCTTCACAGACGGACGTCGGTTGGATCCCGAAGGAAGCCAAACAGAAGATCAAAGATCAGAAGAAGGTCGAGAAAGCCGCAGCCGAGGCCAAAGCCGCTGAGAACGGCTCGGATGGGGCGCAGGCGAACGGCGGAACCGCCACCGCCGAGAAGAACGGCAAATCCGATGGCAAGGCCAGCTCCAACGGCAAGCAGGAGAACGCCTAGATGGCCGTCACGCTGCCGGAGGGAAACCTCCAGTCCCGCCTGAAGAGCTACCTCGACGGCTTCAACAACCAGCACGGCCTGGAAGAATCCGCCGTCGAGAACAACGTCGTGCGTTTGGTAGTGCCGCCCGAGATCGTACCCGCGGTGCTTACCATGGCGCGTGAGGCGCTAGGCGTATTGCACCTCGCGTTCATAACGGTAGTGGATCGGCAGGGCTCTTTCGAGTTGACCTACGAGCTTCTGGATCTCCGGGGTGGGATCGTTCGGGTGAAGACCACGATCGAGGGTGAAGAGCCGGTTATAGACACCGTGACGAACATCTACCCGACGGCCAACTGGCACGAGCGGGAGGCTTACGACATGTTCGGGGTCGCCTTCAAGGGACATCCGGATCTGCGCCGGACTTATATGTGGCAGGATCACTTCGACCACCATCCGCTTTTGAAGAGCTTCGAGATCAGCACCCGTCGCACGTTCGAGGGATTGAGGTGAGTTCGCGATGAGCATGCTCGGACAGGACAAACGCGAAGAGAGCATCACCCTGAGCGGCAGGGAAAGTGGCCGCCTTGCAAGCCCAGACGTTCGGGACGAGTTCGGCCTCGAAACGCTGGACATGAACATGGGACCGCAGCACCCGGCCATGCACGGCCTGCTGCGCCTCATACTGGAACTCGATGGCGAAACCGTCGTGCGGTGCGACCCCGTGATGGGCTATCTGCACCGCTGCCAGGAGAAGATCGCCGAGAACCGCATGTACCCGGCGGTCATCCCGCTCACCGACCGCCTCGACTACTTCGCCAACATGCATAACGAGCACGGCTACGTGCTGGCAGTGGAGGATCTCCTCGACGTGGAGATACCGCCGCGTGCGGAGTACATCCGGGTCTTGATGTGCGAGCTGATGCGGCTGGCGAGCCACATCCCGTCGCTCGGCTTCCTGATGCTGGAGCTCGGGGCGTTCACGCCTATTCTGTACTGCTTCCGGGAGCGGGAGCGGATACAGACCATCTTCGAGGCGGTGACTGGGGCGCGGATGATGTTCCACTACATCCGCATCGGGGGCGTGAAGGCTGACTTGCCGCCTGACATACCGCAGAAGATATGGGATTACCTAGAGGGGCTGGAGCAGCGGTTCCAGTCGGACTTCGTGGACCTGATCCAGGGCAACGAGATCTTCATCTCCCGCACCCGCGGCGTCGGCACGATGTCGCAGGAGAAGGCGCTGGAGATGGGCCTGACCGGCCCGCCTCTCCGATGCACCGGCGTGGACTTCGACATCCGGCGCGACTACCCGTACAGCATCTATCCCGAGCTGGAGTTCGACGTGATCACGGACCAGGCCGGCGACGTGGAGGCGTCGTACAGGGTGCGCATAGCGGAAGCCTTGCAGAGTATCCGGCTTATCAAGCAGTGCCTGGAGAAGATGCCCGAGGGTGAGGTCATGGGCGACCTCGGACGCCGGCTCCGTCCAGCTGAGGGCGACGGTTTCGGCCGGGTGGAGAGCCCGCGCGGCGAGTTCTCGGTCCACGTCGTCTCCGACGGCTCGGACACGCCGTACCGGGTACATTACCGCGACCCGAGCTTCTGCAACATGCAACTTTTGCAGGAGGTAATTCCTGGTCACTATCTGCCTGACATCATGCCGATCATGGGCCTCATAGACCCCGTTTCTGGCGGATGGGACAAGTAGCGTGCAGACTTTCCTGAACATCCTGGAGATAGAGCCTGTCCGGTTCTTGCTCGCCTTCGGG
>JACDAR010000152.1 GCA_013695335.1 Rubrobacter sp. | reverse complement strand
GGGACCGGTCCTTCGACCGGCGGGCGTCCGCCGAAGGTGCTGGAGTTCAACAAGGACGCTGGCGTCGTTCTGGCCGCTGATCTGGGGGCTACGCACTGCCGCCTCAGCGTGGCGAACCTTGCTGGCGGTCCCATAGCGGAGTTGACGGCGGATCAGAGCATCGCCGACGGCCCTGACGCGGTTCTGGGATGGGTTCAGGAGCGATTCTGGGCCTTGCTCGAAGAGGCAGGGGTAGACCGGGAAAGCGTGCTCGGCATCGGGATAGGGGTTCCCGGGCCCGTGGACTTCCTGCGAGGGCAGGCCGTCAACCCGCCAATAATGCCAGGCTGGGACAACGTCTCGATCCCTGACAAGTTCGCCGAGAGCTTCCCTGACGTACCGGTGCTGGTGGACAACGACGTGAACATCATGGCTCTTGGCGAGCAGCGCGCGCACTGGCCGCAGGTCGAGCACATGCTGTACGTGAAGATCGGGACCGGCATCGGGTGTGGCATAGTGGCGAGCGGCCAGATCCACCGCGGAGCGCGCGGCGGCGCTGGCGACATCGGGCACATCAGGGTTCCTGGTCACGAGGAAGTCGTGTGCCGGTGCGGCAACATAGCCTGCGTCGAGGCGGTAGCTGGGGGCAGGGCGCTGGCCCGGAAGCTGTCAGACCTCGGGTTCCCTGCTGAGAATAGCAGGGACGTGGTCGCGCTCGTGCGGGCCGGAAACCCGGCAGCGGCGCGGCTCGTGAGGACCGCTGGCGAGTTGATCGGGGAGGTGCTCGCGAGCACAGTCAACTTCTTCAACCCAGAGGTGATCGTCATGGGCGGGGACATGGCGTACGCCCACGAGCAACTCCTCGCCGGTATACGCACCGTCGTGTACCAGCGCTCTCTGCCGCTGGCGACCCGCCACCTGCAACTAGTGCCGTCTGAACTCGATGACAGGGCTGGTATTTTCGGGGCCGCAATGATGGCCGTCGAGACTGCAATGGATACCCCGCCGCCCACAGCGGGCGGCCCGGGGCTCATCGCCTAGTAGTGATCTCACGCAACAAAGAAGCCGACTTCGGCTGAATCCTGGGGAGGGACCAAACTTGGCAAGGCCGGTAACATTGTTTACGGGGCAGTGGGCGGATCTCCCGCTCGAGACGCTGGCGGAGAAAACCGCCGCCTGGGGCTTCGACGGGCTGGAACTCGCCTGCTGGGGCGACCACTTCGACGTGGGGGCAGCCCTCGAAGACGACGACTACGTCGGGCGCAAACGTGAGTTGCTGGAGAAGAACGGGCTCCGTTGCTGGGCCATCGGCAACCACCTCGCGGGGCAGGCTGTCTGCGACAGGATAGACAACCGTCACAAGAACACCCTGCCGCCGCGCGTGTGGGGCGACGGTGACCCAGAGGGCGTCCGACAGCGGGCCGCCGAGGAGATGAAGAATACAGCGCGGGCTGCCGCGAAACTCGGCGTGGATGTCGTCACCGGGTTCACGGGGTCAAGCGTGTGGCACATGCTGTACAGCTTCCCGCCTAACGACTTCTCCGAGATCGAGCGTGGATACGAGGACTTCGCCGAGCGGTGGAATCCCATCATCGACGTTTTCGACGAGGTCGGCGTGCGGTTCGCCCTCGAAGTACATCCCACGGAGATCGCCTACGATTATCCGACAACCCGCAAGGCGCTGGATGCCATCGGCAACCGCGAGGGGTTTGGCATCAACTTCGACCCGAGCCACTTCGCCCACCAGTTTCTGGATTCATCGGAGTTCATAGAAGAGTTCGCCGAGCGCATCTACCACTTCCACGTCAAAGACAGCAAGAAGCGTTTGAACGGCCGCCGGAGCATCTTGGGATCGCACCTGGATTTCGGGTCGCCGGAGCGCGGTTGGGACTTCGTCTCGCCCGGACACGGAGATGTGGACCTCGAGGGCTGCGTGAGGGCGCTGAACCGCATCGGCTACACGGGGCCGCTCTCCATCGAGTGGGAGGACTCGGGAGTGGACCGCGAGTGGGGGGCGCAGGACGCCCTCGGCTTCGTCCGCCGCACGGACTTCGAGCCCTCGACGCAGGCATTCGACTCCGCCTTCGCCAGGGAGGAGTAGGGTGGCGAGTCTGTAATTCTAGGCCGGGGAAGAGGACAGGGCGATCTCGGGAGAGAGGCCCCGCGCTTCGAGGATGCGCCCGACTGCCAGACCGATCTGGGAGTTCGGTGTCGAAGCGCCAGCGGTGAGCCCGATGCGTACCGGACCATCCGGGAGCCAGTCGCTCTCCGAAACTTCTTCGCGGGCGTCGAGCGGGGTTCCGGCGGGCTTGTGGCGGATGACTTCACCTTCGATACAGTCACCGCTTGCTATGTGGTAGCTGCGTCCGACCCGTTCTTTGGAGATGATCGCCAGGTTGTTCGTGTTCGATGAGTTGTAGCCGCCGATCACGACCATCACGTCCAGCGGTTGCTCCAGCAGCCCGAACAGCGCATCCTGCCGGTCCTGGGTCGCCGAACAGATTGTGTCGAACAACTCGAAGTGCTCGTCCAGGTTCTCAGCCCCGTACCGCTCGGACATCGCCTTGCGAAGCTCCGCGCCGACGGCAATTGTCTCGCTCATGAGCATCGTGGTCTGGTTGGCGACGCCGACGCTAACGAGGTCCTCGTCAGGGTCGAAGCCTGGGCTCATGCCGTGGGAGAGCTTTTCTCGTAGTTCGTCCGCGTCCATGCGTCCGAGTATGAAGTCCGTGACGTAGCCGGTCTCCTTCATGTTGCGGACTATGAGGTATTTGCCGTTGCCGCCGTCCTTGAGCGTCTGGGAAGCGGTTGCCTTGGTTTCCTCGTGGTAGTACTTGCCGTGGATGATGCTGGTGAAGCCGCGCTTGGCGTAGCGGGTGACGCGTTTCCACACTGAGAGTACGGAGCCGCAGGTCGTGTCAACGACGATACACTCGCGCTCCTTGAGCATTTTTACCCAGCCGACGGGCGCGCCGAAGGCGGGGAGGATGATCACATCTTCCGGCCCGAGCTGGTCGAACTTTTCGTCAGGGCGTCCGTCGAAGCCTTCTGAGAGGAACTCGATGCCCATTTCGCGCAGCCTGTCGTTCATGGAGGCGTTGTGGATCATATCTCCCGTTATGAAGATGCGCCTGTCAGGGAACTTCTCGCGCGTCTGGAAGGCATAGTCCACGGCCCTGTCGACCCCGTAGCAGAACCCGAACTCGTCGGCGAGGCGTATGGAGAGGCCGTCAGCCTCGAAGTGGTTGCCGTTCTCCCGGATCTTCTCGACGACCTCCGAGCGGTAGTCGCGGTCGAGGAGATGCTGCACCTCGCCCCGCAGCTTGAAACCCTTGCGATAATACTTTTCCTGCTGCACGCTCACCTCTTCCGGCCGCCGAATTTCGGCTTTTTCGAAGGCTTACAGAATGTATTTTATCAGCCGAGACCAGTGTCCCAACCGTATCGGAAACGTTGGGAGAAAGACGGAGAGTTTTATTCTTCAGGCAGTCCTTCCACTAACCTTCACACAGTACTTTAATCAGTCCTTCCGATACGGTGCAAACGATTCGCCAGGGTGTAGAATACGTCGCCGTGGCTAAACCGACCATCATGTTCGTGGAGGACGACCCCGAGATCCTGGAGACAGGCGCCGACGCGTTGAGCGCTGCCGGCTTCCGGGTGATCAAAGCTACAGACGGACAGCGGGCGCTCCAAGAGGCCATTAGCCGCAAGCTCGACCTCATCATCATGGACGTATCTATGCCCCAGGTTGGCGGCGTGGAAGCGTGTCATTGCCTCAAGGCGATGCCGAAGACACACAAGATCCCTGTGGTCCTCACCGCCGCGAAGAAAGATCCCGCAGCAAAGAAGCTCGGGGAGCGGATGCACGGCTCCGTCAGGGTTCTGCGCAAACCGTTTACGGGTGAGGATCTCGTCTCGGTGGCGAGGAGCGTCGTCAAACCCAAGTCGCTCCTGCTCTAGAATCCCATGACCGGACCCGACCGGGAACTCTGGCTGGACGAAATACCCTTCCCGCCGCTCTTCCAACTGGTGAACGATGCCGGGGAAAGCGTATTCCAGGAAACCATGATCGGTGGAGAACCCGCGATGGTCGGGGCGATATTCTCCTCCCGCGAACTCGCCGAAGAATTCTCCGAGAACGCCACGGAGTTCGGGATGCCAGCCCTCTTCGACCTCGAAGCGGGGGAACTTCCAGACCGG
>JACDAR010000144.1 GCA_013695335.1 Rubrobacter sp. | reverse complement strand
CCTTTGCGCTGACCACCGAAGCCGCGCCCGGAGACCGCTACCAATACCGGGTGGACGGTGGACAGGAGTTCCCGGACCCGGCATCCCGCCACCAGCCAGAAGACGTACACGGCCCGAGCGTCGTCGTTGATCCCGAAGCCTTCGACTGGCGGGACGCGGGCTGGAAGGGCCGTCCCTGGCACGAGACCGTGCTGTACGAACTGCACGTCGGGGCGTTTTCGCCCGAAGGTACGTTCGAGGGGGTGGAAGGGAAGTTGGATCTCCTATCCGAACTCGGAGTGATGGCGGTCGAGCTCATGCCGCTCGCGGACTTCCCTGGCGGGCGGAACTGGGGCTATGACGGCGTCCTTCCCTTCGCCCCGGATTCCTCGTACGGAACGCCGGAGGATCTCAAGCGGCTGATCCAGGCCGCGCACGACAGGCAGATCCAGGTATTTCTGGACGTGGTCTACAACCACTTCGGGCCGGAGGGCAACTACCTACCCGTGTATGCGCCGGGCTTCTTCACGGATCGCCACGAGACACCGTGGGGAACGGCGATCAACTACGACGGTGCGAACAGCGAACACGTGCGCGAGTTCTTTATCAACAATGCCCTGTACTGGCTGCAGGAGTACCACGTTGACGGCCTCCGCCTCGACGCCGTACACGCCATCGTGGACGACTCGGAGGAACATTTCCTCTCGGAGCTGGCCCGGCGCGTGCGAAGCGGACCCGGCCGCGACAGGCACATCCATCTCGTGCTCGAAAACGAGGAGAATCAGTCCTCCCGGCTGCGTGGCGACGGTCACTACGACGCGCAGTGGAACGACGACGTACATCACGCCCTGCACACAGCATTGACCGGCGAGGATGCAGCGTACTATGCGGACTACGCCGATGCACCCATGCGGCGCCTCGGGCGGTGTCTGGCCGAGGGTTTCGCCTACCAGGGAGAGCGGTCGGGGCATCGCGGGAACCAGCGCGGGGAGCCGAGCGCGGACCTGCCGCCGACATCGTTCGTGGCTTTCTTGCAGAACCACGATCAGATCGGCAACCGCGCATTCGGGGACCGGATATCGGCCATCGCCCCGCCTGAAACGGTTCGGGCCGCAGCCGCCACCTACCTCCTCTCGCCCCAGATCCCCATGCTATTCATGGGTGAAGAGTGGGCAGCCTCCACGCCGTTCCTGTTCTTCTGCGACTTCGAGGAGGGACTGGCCCCGCTCGTGACCGAGGGCCGACGCGAAGAGTTCGCCAGATTCCCCGAGTTCGCTGACCCGGCGACCCGCGAACGCATCCCCGATCCCTCGTCTGAAGACACTTTCGAAAACTCGAAGCTCGACTGGGAGGAGCGCGGGAAACCCGAGCACGCCGGGTGGTTGGATTTCTACCGTAAATTACTGTCCATCAGGCGCGAGAAGATCATCCCGCGTCTCGCGGAAACGCCCGGCGGTGAAGCGAAATACCACCTCATTGGGGAGCGCGGGCTGGAGACACTGTGGACGCTTGGTGACGGCTCGCGCCTCACGCTGCAAGCCAACCTGGGGGACGCGCCGCTCGGCGGGTTCGAGAGGCCGGAGGGCGAACTGCTGTACGCCACGGATGTCGCCGGGGTGGGAGATGATATGCCTGCGTGGTCTGTGGCGTGGCACTTGAAGGGTGAAGTGTGAAGGAGGAATTGGGAATGCTGAATGGCGGGGTCGGCGAGCCGATAGCGGCGGGCAGCGGATCTCGCTTCCGCCCGCCTCCTACACTTTTCACCCTTCACCCTTCCCACTTCTCACTTCTGGAGAGCGAAGCGACTTGAGGGTTCCGCGGGCGACGTACCGGCTTCAATTCAACGCGGACTTCACGTTCAGGGACGCGACGGACCTCGTACTGTATCTGGCGGAGCTTGGGGTTGGCGACCTGTACGCATCTCCGTACATGAAGGCCAGGCCGGGCAGCACGCACGGCTACGACATCACGGACCACAACGCCCTGAACCCTGAGATCGGGACGGAAGAAGAGCACGAGGCCATGATCTCCGCGCTGCACGAGCACGGGATGGGCCATCTGCTGGACATCGTGCCCAACCACATGGGCGCGGGGAGCGACAATGCCTGGTGGCTCGACGTATTGGAGAACGGCCCGGCCTCGGCCTACGCCCGATTCTTCGACGTTGACTGGAAGCCGACCAACCGCCGCGGCATGTGGGGCAAGGTGCTGCTCCCGATTCTGGGCGACCATTACCGAGCCATCCTCGAAGGCGGCGAGTTGAATCTCTCTTTCGACGCGGAGGAGGGATCCTTCTCCGTCTCCTACTACGAACACAGGCTGCCTCTCGACCCGCGCACCTATCCGATGGTGTTCGCGGACCTCCCAGCCCCGCCGGACGACGAGCGGATGCTGGAGTTGCGGACCCTGGCCGACGCGTTCGG
>JACDAR010000086.1 GCA_013695335.1 Rubrobacter sp. | reverse complement strand
TTCCTGCACGATGGGGAGGTCAAGAAATCGCTCTTCGTTCGCCAGCCGTACAGGGAGTGGGTGGAGGAGGGTGAGATCAACCTGAACGAGCTCCCCGACGCCGTGCCGGACGGAAGGCCGGAGTCGGCCGCGTTCCACGAGCGGCAGCGGGCCTTCGGGTACACGCTGGAAGACCTCAGGATCATCCTGGCGCCGATGGCCCAGAACGGCAAGGAGCCCGACGGCTCGATGGGTACGGACACCCCGCTGGCGTTCCTCTCCGAGCGTCCGCAGCTTCTGTTCAACTACTTCAAGCAGCATTTCGCGCAGGTCACGAACCCGGCCATAGACCCGCTGCGCGAGGAACTGGTTATGTCGCTCAACATGAGCCTCGGGCCGGAGAGCAACCTCTTCGACGAAACGCCGGAGCACTGCAGGAGGATACTGGTGGATCAGCCGGTCCTCTCCGCAGACGAGCTAGAGAAGATCCGGCAGCTACGCGCCGAGCCGTTCGCCGCTGCCACGCTCTCGATGCTGTTCCCGGTTTCGTCTGGGGAGAAGGGCCTTGGGAAAGCCGTCGAGGGCCTGTGTGAGCGGGCCGAGAAGGCGGTTCGGGGTGGTTCGACGGTCCTGATACTGAGCGACAGGGGCGTGAGCGAGATGCAGGCGCCGATCCCGAGCCTGCTCGCGACAGCCGCCGTCCACCATCATCTGGTCCGCCAGGGCATCCGCACCCGCACGACGCTCGTGGTGGAGACGGCCGAGGCGAGGGAGGTTCACCACTTTGCTGTCCTCGTCGGCTACGGGGCGACGGCGATAAACCCGTACCTGGCCTTCGAGACCATCGAGGAGATGGCGGCCGAGGGCCAACTTGGTGACGTGTCCCCAGAGGAAGCCTCTAAGAACTACATCAATGGCGTCAAGAAAGGACTGCTCAAGGTAATCTCCAAGATGGGGATTTCGACGCTGTTCTCGTACTGCGGAGCCCAGATCTTCGAGGCCATCGGCCTGAACCAGAGCTTCATTGACCGCCACTTCACCGGCACGGCATCGCGGGTCGGGGGCGTCGGGATAGATGGCATCGGACGGGAGACCCTAGAACGTCACCGCCGGGCCTTCGCCGCCGTCGAGGACGGCGACGAGCTGGAGATCGGGGGCGAGTACCAGCTCCGGGCGCAGGGCGAATACCATCAGTGGAACGCGAACAGCATAGTGCCGCTGCAACGGGCCGTCAGGAATGACGACTTCGAGACCTTCAAGGAGTACACCAAGCACTTCGACTCAGAGAGCGCGAGGCTTGCAAACCTGCGTTCCCTCTTCGACTTCGAGAAGGATCCCATCCCACTGGATGAAGTCGAACCGGCGAAGGAGATCGTCAAGCGGTTCTCCACCGGGGCGATGTCCTTCGGATCCATCTCCAAAGAGGCGCACGAGACGCTAGCCATCGCCATGAACCGCATCGGGGGCAAGTCGAACACGGGAGAAGGCGGCGAAGACCCGGAGCGGTTCGCCGACGACCGGCGCAGTTCGATCAAGCAAGTTGCGAGTGCGCGCTTCGGGGTGACTACCGAGTATCTGGTCAACTCGGACATGCTCCAGATCAAGGTTGCCCAGGGCTCCAAGCCAGGCGAGGGCGGACAGCTTCCGGGGCATAAAGTGTCGGAGGACATCGCGAAGGTGCGCTACTCGACCCCCGGTGTCGGCCTGATCTCACCACCACCGCACCACGACATCTACTCTATCGAGGACCTGGCGCAGCTCATCCACGACCTGAAGAATGCGAATCCAGAGGCCCTGGTGAGCGTGAAGCTGGTGGCCGAGGCCGGTGTCGGGACCATAGCAGCGGGTGTGGCGAAGGCGAAGGCCGACCACATCACCATCGCTGGCCACGACGGCGGCACGGGAGCCTCGCCGCTCTCCTCGATCAAGCACGCCGGGCTGCCGTGGGAGCTTGGCATCGCCGAGACCCAGCAGGTTCTGGTGCAGAACGACCTGCGCGGGCGGGTCTACCTCCAGGCCGACGGCCAGATGAAGACGGGCCGCGACGTGGTGGTCGCCGCGCTGCTGGGGGCTGAGGACTTCGCCCTCTCGACGGCGCCGCTGGTGGCGGTCGGGTGCATCATGATGCGGGTCTGCCACCTGAACACGTGCCCGGTCGGGATCGCCACGCAGGCCCCCGAGCTTCGCAAGAAGTTCACCGGCACGCCGGAACACGTAGTCAACTACTTCTTCTTCGTGGCAGAGGAGATCCGGAGCTACATGGCCGAGATGGGCTTCCGTACTTTCGAGGAGATGGTCGGACGGGTTGACCGGATGAGCAAGAAAGAGGGCATCGCGCACTGGAAGACCGACGGCGTGGATCTCTCAGCCATCCTGCATCGCCCCGAACGTGCGGACGAGGTCGCAACCCACAGGGTCGAGGACCAGGATCATCACCTCGACGAGGCGCTGGATGTTGAGCTGATCGAACGCTGCAAGCCTGCGCTGGAGAACGGCGAGCCGGTGCGGTTCTCGACCGAGATCATGAACACCAACCGCACGGTCGGTGGACGCCTCTCCGGCGAGGTCGCGCGCCGATTCGGCAACGACGGCCTGCCTGACGATACGATCCACATGGATATGAAGGGTGTCGCCGGACAATCCTTCGGGGCGTGGCTGGCGAAGGGCGTTACCCTTAACCTGGAAGGCGCCACCAACGACTACGTCGGCAAGGGCCTCTCTGGCGGACGGCTCATAGTCGCGCCGTCGCCTGACGCCGCGTATCCACTGGACGAGAGCATCGTGGTCGGCAACGTCGCTCTGTACGGTGCGACGGCCGGTGAGGCTTATTTCCGGGGCTTCGCTGGAGAGCGGTTCGCGGTTCGTAACTCGGGGGCGGAGACGGTGGTCGAGGGCGTTGGGGATCACGGCTGCGAATACATGACTGGCGGCGTCGTGGTTGTGCTCGGCCCGACGGGTCGCAACTTCGCTGCGGGCATGAGTGGTGGCATCGCGTTCGTGCTGGATGAGGATGACCGATTCGAGAAACTGTACAACCCGGAGATGGTGAGCCTTGAGGCCGTGGAGTCGGAGGAGAACGTCTCCGTGCTGCGGCGTCTCGTCGAGCGGCATCTGGAACTGACGGGGAGCACTACAGCGAAGCGTGTTCTGGACGACTGGGAGACGTTGCTGCCGAAGTTCGTGAAGGTGATGCCGAACGACCTCAAGCGGGTGCTGGAGGAACGTCAGGAGGCCGAGTTGGAGGTGGTGTCTGGTGGGTGATCCCAAGGGGTTCATCAAGCTGGGCCGCAAGCCGACGCCCAAGCGCACCATCGAGGAGCGCGTCCAGGATTACCGCTACATCTACGAGCCGATGCCGGAGGACGAGCTCAAGGGCCAGGCTTCACGGTGCATGGATTGCGGCGTACCATTCTGCAACACGGGATGCCCGCTCGGAAACCTGATCCCGGACTGGAACGACCTCGTCTACCGAGACCAGTGGAAGCAGGCCATAGACCGCCTGCACAAGACCAACAACTTCCCTGAGTTCACAGGGATGCTTTGTCCCGCACCGTGCGAGCCTGCGTGCGTACTCTCCATCAACGACGATCCCGTGACCATCAAGGAGATCGAACTTTCCATCATCAATCGTGCCTTCGAGGAAGGATGGGTCGTTGCCCATTCCCCCGAGGCGTCGAAGCGCACCGGAAAGAAGGTCGCGGTGGTGGGGAGTGGTCCTGCTGGGCTGGCCGCTGCCCAGCAACTCAACCGGGCCGGGCACTCGGTTGTCGTCTTGGAGAAGGACGACAAGATCGGGGGCCTGCTACGCTATGGTATTCCTGACTACAAGATCGAGAAGTGGGTGGTCGACCGCCGCATCGCCCTCATGCAAGAGGAGGGCATCGAGTTCCAGACCAACGCCCACGTCGGTGAAAACCCGACCACTGAGGAGCTCAAGAACGCCTTCGACGCCATCGTCCTCGCCGTTGGCGCTTTGCAGGGAAGCGACATAGACGTGCCGGGCCGGGAGCTGGACGGCATCCACCTGGCGATGGAGTACCTGGTGCAGCAGAACCGCCGCGTTGCCGGGTTGTCAGTGCAGGCAGAGGAAATCTCCGCGAAGGGCAGGAACGTGGTGATCCTGGGCGGTGGCGACACGAGCGCCGACTGCCTGGGCAACTCGCACCGCGAGGGATGCGCCTCGGTAAAGGTGCTGACGCACGGCCCGAAGCCGCCAGAGACCCCGAGCCGGGACGAGTGGCCGGACTGGCCGTTCATCCTGCACACCTATCCGGTACACGATGAAGGTGGCGAGCGCGGCTTCAGCGTCGCCGTCACGGGCTTCTCAGGAAACGGCCGCGTCGAACGGATGCA
>JACDAR010000085.1 GCA_013695335.1 Rubrobacter sp. | reverse complement strand
TCCCTCCCCGGAGAGAAAAGGACGAGAGGGATGGCGAGGATACGGAGCACGAAAACAACACGAAGGGCTCTAGTGGCGCTGGCGGTGGTTGCGATGTCGTGGACGCTTCTGGCGAGCTCGACACGTCCTGCCCACGCCGCGACCTTCACGGTGACGAACACGAACGACTTGGGCGTCGGTTCACTACGCCAGGCGATCACGGACGCCAACGCCACCGCGGGGGCTGACACCATCAACTTCAACATCCCCGCAACAAGGCCGGTACACATCCCCCTCGGCTCGCCCCTGCCGATCCATAGCGGAGCAGGTGACGATAGACGGCTACACCCAGCCTGGGGCGTCTCCCAATACGCTGGCCGTGGGCGACGACGCGGCCCTGAGGATCGTGCTCGAAAGGAATGTCCTTGGCGAAGGATCTCCTATCAAGATCGAGAATTCCTCGAACAGTGTGATCAAAGGTCTCGTTCTGTCCCAAACGCCCGCTGATCTGACAAACGTCAGCATAGTCGGTAACTCGGTCGGGAACCGCATCCAGGGCAACTTTATAGGAACGGATGCCTCAGCTTGTCTTTTAACCCGGAGGGCTCCGGAGCGGCGTCGGCGGTGGACATCGGCGAGCGACGCGAGCACGATGGATCGCCATGGACTCCTCGAGTGAACCCCTCGACTCCCTACACACCTTCCGATACTCATTCTACCGCTGCATCGGTCGCCGAGCCGACGCGCTCTTCGAGCTGACCGACGCGCTCCTTACCGTCGGCACCGCCGTCCCCTCAACCGGTCCACCTGAGCCTCGCGCCCGTCCACCGGAGGGGTTGGGGCAGCCTCTACGCCGCCCTGAGCCGCGGGCGGATCGACGAAGGCTCATTGCGCGAGCTGCTCGCCCGACGCCGTTCGGTCGGCGTCGGTGACCGTACCTCCGTCTACGCCGTCGACGTGAGCGTCTGGAGCCGATGCGACGCGGAGGCTAGCCCGGGGCGGGGATATTATTACCATCCGTCTCGACACCCCGCCGGGCAGCCCATCGTGGCCGGGTGGGCCTACCAATTGGTCGCCGGGCTTTCCTTCGAGCGCGACTCTTGGGTGGCACCCCTGGACGCGCGGCGCGTACGCCCGGAGGAGGAAGCCAACGACGTGGCGGTGGGGCAGGTGAGAGATTTGCTGGTACGTTTGCCGCATCGGGGTGTCGCGCCCTTGTTCGTGTTCGACGCTGGCTACGATCCCGTCAAGCTACAGCGCGGCCTGCAGGGCCACCGAGCCAATGTCCTGGTGCGGCTTCACTCGAACCGCACCTTCTACGCAGCCCCCGAGCAGACCGAACCGAGGCCGGTGGGGCGCCCACGCCGCCACGGCAGAAAGTTCGCCCTGCCCGACCCCGAGACCTGGCCGGAGCCCGCCCACGAGCACTGTTGCCGAACCGAGGACTACGGATCGGTGCGGGTGCGCGCTTGGTCGGGGTTGCACCCGAAGACCCGGCGCATAGGCGAGCGCTACGGGTGCGAGAGGGCGCCCATCGTGCGGGGCAGCGTGGTCCTGGTCGAGGTTGGCAAGCTGCCGAGGGAGACCCGCAAGCCCAAGAAGCTCTGGCTGTGGTTCTCCGGCGAAGGCGAACCGGACCTGGGTCTCCTCTGGCGGGCCTACGTCAGGAGGTTCGACCTGGAGCACGCCATCCGTTTTTGGAAACAGACCCTGGGATGGACCGCGCCGCGCGTCAGGCACCCGGAGCAGGCGGATCGATGGACGTGGTTGGTGCTGGCGGCCTACGCCCAACTCAGGCTCGCGCGCGGGGTCGTGGCGGATCGGAGGCTGCCCTGGGAGCGCCCTCAGCGCCACCGGCGGCTCACGCCGTGCCGGGTCCTTCGGAGTTTCGCGACACTCCTGACGGCGGTGGGCACACCGGCGGATGCTCCGAAACCCTGCGGCAGGTCACCGGGACGACCCAAGGGACGGCTCTCCGGTCGGGCCGAGCGCCACCCTGCCCTCAAAAAGACCGCCTGAGCCCGCGAAGAACGTAAACGCGAACCTTTTGCGATGGAGATAAAGCCCATCGCAAGACTCCTCTTGGTTAAAAGACAAGCTAAGAGACTGTTTTGCAATAGGCCTCGAAGCCGCTTTCCTAGCCCTTTTTTCAGCACTTCAGCGGACCGCGCTGGCGAGCCTGCGGAGCATGAGCCGGCTCATGGCCCAGTGGATCATCGCGACCCCGGTCTCCGGCAGCCTCTCGTAGTCCTTCGCCAACCGCCGGGCTTGCCCGAGCCACGCGAAGGTCCTCTCAACCACCCACCGCCTCGGCAAGACCCGGAACCCGCGCGGCTTCTCCTCCAGCCCGTAGCGCCACAGCTGCCGGTCGCGATGATGGGGTACCTCGACCCGCCATCCCCGCTCCTCTTCGGCCCATTCGCGGAAACCGCGCGTGTACGCCCCGTCCGCCCACAATAGCTCCAGCCGCGGTAGGTCCTCCTTCAGCCCGTCGCTCAGGAGCCCTTGCGCGCCGTCGCGGTCGTGCAGGCTAGCGGCGTGGACGACCGCTCCTAACACGAGCCCTCCGGTGTCCACGAGCAGGTGACGCTTCCTGCCAGAAAGCCGCTTGGCCCCGTCGTAGCCGCGCTCGGGTCCCCCCACCCCGGTCCCCTTGACGGCCTGGCTGTCGATCACGGCCGCACTCGGGTCCCGGTCTCGCCCCTCCGCCTCGCGCACCGCCGCCCGGAGCCGGTCGTGCGCTTGCCTGAGCCTCCCGTCCCGGCGCCACTTGCCGAAGTGGTAGTAGACGGTCTGCCAGGGAGGGTATTCTCGCGGCAGCATCCGCCAGGCGCAACCGCTCCTGAGCAGGTAGAAGACGGCATCCGCCACGCGCCGAGCGGGCCACTTCGGCGGACGACCGCGCCTCTCGGCGGACTCGAGGAGGGGCTCCAGCAAGGCCCACTCCGCGTCGGAGAGGTCGGAGGGATAAGGGCTGGTGCGGGACATGGCGGCCTCCAGGAGATCGGGAGCGATGCTCCCTGATCGTAGCCTCCAGATGGTCCAGAAGCGCACCAATCCTCGTTTGCAAAACAGTTTCTTATACCGTTCCGCTTTGTTGATGGCATAATAGGGGCATGGCAAAGATACTCTACTCACAGGCGATCACCGAAGACCTCGATGACCTCAAGGAATTGGAAAAGTACCATCGCTACTCTCACCTGTTCCAGCGCGTCAGGATGCTAAGGCTCCTGAAGTCCGAGGAGTGTCCCAACCTGGGAGAAGCCGCACGGGCTTTGGGTTACTCCTGGCGTCAGTGCCAGAGGTGGTTCGCTTCCTATCAGAAGGGCGGCATCGAGGAGCTTCTAAAGAGCAGAGTACATGAGCGTGGTCGCCAGGAACTGGTGACGCCCGAGGCTTTGGAGGACCTCAAGGAGACCATGAAGATGGGGGAGATCGCCACCATAGGGCGGGCTGATGAGTTCCTGCGCGAGCGTCATGGCATAGAGTACGC
>JACDAR010000076.1 GCA_013695335.1 Rubrobacter sp. | reverse complement strand
AGGGTATCTCTAAAACGCCCCGGCTACCTTCCGAGAGGGGTCTTTCCCGGAAGGTAGCCAGCTGCGGCGAAAGACTGCCCTCAGACGACTCTCGAGGTAGCGCCCTTCGGGTTTGGGCCGAACCTGTATCTGGCCTGGCGTGCTGTCCATCACGTAGAACACCAGCAGCACTATGGACCCGATGAGTGGAATCAGGCTGATCAGGATCCACCAGCCGGAGCGGTCGGTGTCGTGCAGCCTTCTTATGGCCACCGCCAGGGTCGGGATAATGACCGCCAGGCTGTAGATGCCGCTCAGCAAGCCTATGTTCGAGGAGGAACTGAAGGTGCCGAGGAGCATGTCGATGAACGCCAGAACGACGGCCACGATTATGTTGAAGAGCACGAAATACCAGTATGCCGCGCGCCTGGATCTGCCGTCGAACACCGCGTAGTTCCTGAACGCATCAATGTACCAGTCCACCCTCATCCTCCCCTTCTCCGGCTTCACTGCATCCTCTGCTCAACGGCACTGAAGCATACAATGGCTATACCTGTCGTGCAATGGTCTGATCTTGACGAAACATCACGTCTTGCAGGAGAGGGTGCCAACGCGGCACTCCCGGCAGGCTTTGTTCGATAGGGCCGGGCTAGTAGACGCCGTCGATGAGGGCTATCCGCCACTCGCGGCGGGGCATGACCCTGGGGCGTGGGAGCAGGCCGCCTGACACCCTGACGCTCTCTACCACGGCCTGATCCGGACCAGCGTCGAACAGGTCCTTGCAGACCACCCGGAGCAGGCCCTCGATCTCATCCTGTTCCCGCAGAAGATGCTCGACCTCTTCCCTGGAGCGGCGGAAGGTATACGGATCAACGGGTCCGTCCGGGGAAGATCCGACGGCGAAACCCCGCTCGACCTCATAGTCGTTGTTGAACGCGTAAGCTTCCATGTGAGGATTGTACGGTCACCCGGACGCTTCCCAACCCCGAATACCGACCAATACAATCCCAGGCGAAGGTTCCCGCGCCTCGCGCGAACGTGCGCGCTCCAAGAAACGATAGTTGTCCTTATATAACTCGTGAGTTGTATTGTCTGTGATGTGGGAGGTCGAGTACACAGACGCGCTCGGAGATAGAGACTAACGTTGGGCCGTTCCAAGAACTGGTGAGAACAGCTATCTTGCATACAATTGAGCCGCGATGTACCCAAGAAGAGCAGGGGTCGAAGGCCGAATGACTGAATGGTTAGTTAGGCTAAAAGGCCACGAGTTCGACCTGGAGGAGCTTTCCGACCACTTCGCGTCCGCCAAGTGTAACGTGAAGAAAGACGACGACTATTACTATTTGAGGTCTTCTGACCTCGACCAGATGTCCGACCCCGACGTCGTAAGCGAACGTGCGCAAGAACTAATCGCGCACATGAACGGAGCCACTAAGCTACTCTCTGGAGGGAGCTACCGGCCCGTCGAGTTCGATGCGGTTACTCAGGTCGGTGACGATGGGAAACGCCATCATCACATTACGTTGTCCGCTACCGTTGAGGGGCGGTCTCGTATGACCGGCAAGTTGACCGTCGGCGAAACGGACGAGACCACGGACGTGCTGCGGCCTCCTAGCGGGGCGGAGTCCCTCGTACACCTCGCCAACCAGAACGAAAAGGTCGCGGACGCCCTGCGCTTCTACGAAAGGGGCGATTGGGTCAACCTCTACAAGGCGTGGGAGGTGGTCTGCGACGCCGCTGGCGGGTTGCATCAGGTCGTCAAGAATGGTTGGGCTGCCGAGCCCGATCGTAGCCGCTTCACGGGCACCGCGCAGAGCCGCGAGGAACTCGGTGACGATGCACGCCATGCCAGCGAGAGATATGAACCTCCTGCTAACCCAATGTCTTTGGACGAGGCCCGGAGTTTCGTGAAATCTGTCATCGAGGCTTGGATCAGTAGGCTGTGATCCTACTACACCCGCACTATAATCCGCTTTCGACGGACCCTGCTCCGGTCCTCTGGGGTCCCCTTCCGACGCCCCTGTACAGTACCCTCGTCGAGCTCATAACCCGAAGATCGTAGGTTCAAATCCTGCCCTGCTACGGTGGGGCTTTTCTTCTGCCATCAACGCCGGTATGAGCTCAACGACGCCAGAACTCGGGGGTCAGGAGGACGAGGACGGTGAAGAGTTCGAGGCGTCCGAGGAGCATGTATAGGGTCAGGATCAGCGTCCGAGCCCGGAAAGTCCGTGGAGAAAGTTACGTCATCTACAGAATCCAGAGCTGTGCCGGTGATGTTTCGAGAGCGCGACGGCCTATCCTGTCTAAACTACTCCCCATGAAAGGACGAGATTTCTCCGATGCCGTGCGGCGGACGGCTCAACGATACGGTATGGACCTCTCACGTCCGCTCGTCATGGTCTCTGGCGGCCCAGACTCCGTGGCGATGCTCCGGGCGCTAGCCGAGCTTGGCAAGCCCGCCGTGCTCCACATCGACCACGGGCTGCGGGGGGATGAGTCGCGAGAAGATGCCGAGTTCGTGCGGGCTTTGTGCGAGCGACTGGGGGTCGCGTGCGAGGTACGCGGGATCGAACTCCAAGGCTCGAACTTGCAGGAAGCGGCACGGCTGGAACGGTATCGTCTCGCGGAGGAGGTCGCGGACGGGCTTGGGATCTCGACGGTCGCCACGGGCCACACTGCGGATGACGTGTCTGAGACGGTTTTGATGAACCTGGCGCGGGGCGCGGGGTTGCGTGGACTTTCCGGCATCCCGCCGGTGCGTGGGCGATTCGCACGGCCCTTGATCGAATGCCGGAGAACGGAAGTTCTTGCCTATCTCGAACATCTCGACCAGCCGTACCGCGCAGATCCCACGAATCTGACCCCGAAATACGCCCGCAACCGGGTACGCCTGGAAGTGCTGCCGGTGCTCGAAGAACTGTATCCTGGGGCTGGTGGGAATATTGCCCACGGGGCGTCCCTGCTGCGCGAAGATCTCCAGGTCCTCGAAAGCCTCGTTGCGGGGACGATTCACCGAAGAGGCGCTGAGGTGATCTTGTCGCTAGAAGATCTCAAGGTACTGCCGCCCGCATTGCGACGCCACGCCGTGCGGTGTGGCTACGCGACGCTGGTCTCGGACGAATCCTCGCTCGACTCGGCCGCTGTGGAGGCGATCTTGAAGCTGTCGCGCAAGAGCGAGGGCACGCGGACCATGTACCTTGCGGATAACATCGTCGTGGCGGCCCGCTACGGTGAGGAGATCGTCTTCTACCACGGCGCGGATCACTGGTCGGGAGATTGGGATCTCCTGACCGGCGGACAGGGTTTCAACGACTGGGTTATAAACGTGACGGAGGTGCGTGGCTTCGATGCATCGGATGCCGCGAGGCCGGAGATCGCCTACCTGAACGCAGAACGTGGACCGTACCGGGTGCGGCTGGCGCGCGAGGGAGATACCATTCGCCCGCTGGGCCTCGGGGGCACGAAGAAGGTCATGCGGGCGATGATGGACCGCAGGGTGCCGAAGGATTTGAGGCGCCGAACGCCGGTGATCGTTAGCGATGAAGGAAGGGTCGCCTGGATATTTCTCGGGGAGCTTGGCGAGGAATTCAAGGTGGATGCGATGGCGGAGAAGGCTCTCAGGGTGGAGGTGGAGAAAGTATCGTGAAGATGTCCAGTATGATGCCAGACGTGAAAGAAGTGCTGATTTCCTCTGGGGAGATACAGGACCGTGTGCGTGAGATAGGCACACAGATCACCGAAGAGTACAGCGGCGAACGACTACTCCTGATCGGGGTTCTCCGCGGCGCGGTTGTGGTGATGGGCGACCTGATGCGCCACATAGACTTGCCGTGCGAGATCGACTTCATGGACATATCTTCTTATGGTTCGGGCACTTCGAGCAGCGGCGTCGTCCGCATCCTCAAAGACCTCGAAGAGGACATCACTGACAGGCACGTCCTAATAGTCGAGGACATAGTGGACACCGGCCTCACGCTCTCGTATCTTCGGCGTTCGCTGCTAGCCCGCAGGCCAGCGTCGCTTGAGATCTGCGCGCTCCTCACCAAACCGTCGCGTCGGCGGGTGGAACTCGATGTGAAGTATCTTGGGTTCGAGGTGCCTGATGAGTTCGTGGTTGGGTACGGGCTAGACTATGATGGGGCATATCGCAACCTCCCGGATATCTGCGTGTTGAAACCCGAGATCTTCAGTTCCGCGCCCAACATGTGAATATGTGAATAGCGAGGGCGTTCCGGTGGTTGCCGGGGTAGTATAATCCCCGTGTTCTTAAACAATTTTTACGAGAGGTAAAGCAATTGGGCAGACTCTTGAGAAACGGCGGGGTGCTGTACTTCATCATCCTGATGGTGTTCGCGGTGATCCTGATCAAGGTTCTTTCGCAAGGCAGCACGGACGTCAAAACCCTGAACAATATCGAGTTCCAGAAGGCGGTGGACGAAAATTCCTTCGTCCTCAAACCCGCCCAGCCTGACGACAAGCTCACGATCCTGGACGAGGATCAGAAGGTCACGGGCAAGATCAAGCAGGACGGCGGGAAGACGGAAACCTTCGAGTACTTCTATACCCAGCAGACCGACGTTGCCGCCACCCTCAACAAGGCGGACGTTCCGTTCGACGTTGACCCGCAGAACACGGGGTTCTGGTTGAGCCTGCTCGCCACGCTAGGCCCGATCTTCCTCATAATCATCCTGTTCCTGTTCATCATGAGCTCCATGCAGGGCGGCGGTAACCGGGTGATGAGCTTTGGCAAGAGCCGCGCCCGCCGCATGACCAAGGACCAGCCGAAGATAACTTTCAACGACGTGGCTGGAGCCCAGGAAGCTGTTCAGGAACTGAGTGAGATCAAAGAGTTCCTCGAAGCCCCGCAGAAGTTCCAGAAACTCGGCGCCCGCATCCCGAAGGGCGCGCTGCTCGTCGGGCCCCCAGGCACGGGCAAGACGCTCCTGGCGCGCGCGGTGGCAGGGGAGGCGGGGGTGCCGTTCTTCAGCATCTCCGGTTCGGACTTCGTGGAGATGTTCGTCGGCGTCGGCGCGAGCCGCGTCAGGGATCTCTTCGAGCAGGCCAAGCAGAACTCGCCCTGCATCATCTTTATGGACGAGATCGACGCCGTAGGTAGGCAGCGCGGCGCTGGCATGGGCGGCGGCCACGACGAGCGCGAGCAGACGCTCAACCAGCTCCTCGTTGAGATGGACGGGTTCGACTCCAAGAGCGGAATCATCATGCTAGCCGCCACCAACCGCCCGGACATCCTCGACCCTGCGCTCCTTCGTCCCGGACGTTTCGACCGTCAGATCACGGTGGATAGGCCGGACCTGCCTGGGCGCGAGAAGATCCTCCAGGTCCACACCCGAGGCAAGCCGCTCGGCGACGACATAGAGGTGGCGACCATCGCCCGCGGAACGCCTGGCTTCACCGGGGCTGACCTCGCCAACCTCGTCAACGAGGCGGCCCTGCTCGCGGCGAGGCGCGACAAGGACGAGATCAACATGTCCGAGATGGAGGAGGCTGTAGACCGGGTTATCGCCGGCCCCGAGCGCAAGACGCGCATCATCTCCGAGAAGGAGAAGGAGATCACCGCCTACCACGAGGCTGGTCACGCCATTGTCGGCGCGCTCCTGCCCGAGGCTGACCCGGTACACAAGGTCTCGGTCATCCCGCGCGGGCAGGCTTTGGGAGTCACCATGAGCCTCCCCACGGAGGATCGCTTCATGATGAGCCGCGGCCAGCTCATGGCGCAGCTCGCCATGATGCTCGGCGGCCGGGCGGCGGAGCACGTGACCTTCGACGAGATCACCACGGGCGCCTCCAACGACCTCGAAAGGGTCACGCAGACAGCCAAGCAGATGGTCACCCGCTTCGGCATGAGCGAGAAGCTCGGGCCGATGTCCCTGGGACACGCCAACCAG
>JACDAR010000067.1 GCA_013695335.1 Rubrobacter sp. | reverse complement strand
CCACGAGAGGACCAAGGGCGGCTTCGAGGTGGGGCGCCTTGAGGGTTACGAGGGCGAAATCGAAAGGGCCTTCGATGCCAGAGGGGTCGGCGTGGGCGTCGAGCCGCACGTATCGTTCCTCGCCCAGTTCATCGACCAGGAGGCCAGGATCCCGCATCCTTTCGACGTGCTCTCTGTCGGCGTCGAGGACGCTTACGCGTCGCACCCCGCCCTCCATCTTCGCTGCCGTCACGCCGCCGATGGCGCCGGCCCCGACTACGAGGATACTGGCGTCTATCATGGGCCGTCTCCGGATCCCGCATCGACGGGTGGCAGATCCCGTAGCAGCTCGTTGAGCGCTGCGTAACGGCGGTCGCGCTCGAGGAGCAACCGCTCCCGCTCCTCGTCCGTGTACTGCAGGAACCCGGCACCGCTCTTGGTGCCAGTGCGCCCCTCTTCGACCAGCTTCCGCAGGGCTCCCGGTGCCTCGAAACGCTCGCCGAGGCCGTCTCGGAGGACGTCGAGCACGTTCTCGTACACGTCCAAGCCGGCCATGTCGGAGATCTGGAACGGCCCGAAGAAGGGTAGACGGAACCCAAAGCAACTGCGCACCACCTCGTCCACCTCCTGAGGGGAGGCGAGCCCCTCCTCCACGCACCTTACCGCCTCCAGAAACAGGGCGTTCTGGATGCGGTTCGCCACAAAGCCAGGCCCGTCACCGACGACGGCTGGACGCTTCCCGATCCCGCGCAAAAACTCGACTAGCCGTCCGACGACCCCCGGGAAGGTTGCGGCGGCGGGTATTACCTCGACGCCCGGCGTCCACTCAGGCGGGTTGAACCAGTGCATCCCGCAGAAGCGCCCTGGCCGTCCGACGAACTCCGAGAGGTCGTTGATCGGCAACGAAGACGTGTTCGAAACGATAACGGCGTCTTGCGGAGCAGCCGCCGAACAAGCCCCTAGGATCTCCTGCTTCAACCCGACGTCTTCGGGCACGGCCTCGAAGACGAGGCCAACGTCTCCCACGGTGCCAGCCATATCGTCCGCGGTCTCCACGGCCTCGACCCTTCCGACGACACCCTCAGCCACCAGCCCAGCATCGGCGTGCCCCCTTGCCCGATGTACCAGCCGACTCTTCGCCTCCCTTGTAAGCTCGGGGGTTGCGTCTGTGAGGAGCACCCTGATACCGGCCGTCGCGAAGCACTCGGCGACGCCCAGCCCCATAGTGCCGGCCCCGATGACAGCGGCGCTAGAAGGCCATCCCGCGTGCGACTCGGCCGCGAGCATCAGGCGTAGTAGTCGGGGGACTTCTTGAACTTCGGCCATTCCTCCGGGTCGTGGCCCGTAACGAGTGTGGCGCCGTGGCCCTCGACGATACGACGTACCTTACGGGTTGAGTCGGCGACGTCTGCAGCAGAGTGGATCAGACCGGGCAGCGCCGCCTCGTTGTAGTGATCCATCGTGTAGCAGGCGTCGGCCGTGAGCATCATCTTTCCCTCGCCCGGAAGGTCCACGAGGACGGACTGGTGACCCGGCGCGTGTCCCGGTGTGAAGAGTAACTTGATGATACCGTCGCCGAAGACATCGTAGCCGTCGTCGTGCTCGCCATCCAGAAACAGCCACCTTACGTCTTTGTCGAAGTCCTTGCGGATGTAGGCTGGCTTCTGGAACCAGTCCGGTGTGTATGCGTACTCAAGCTCTCTACACTGGACTATGTAATCGGCGTTCGGGAAGTGCCCGACGGCCCCTGAATGGTCGAGGTGCAGGTGCGACTGTATGACGTAGCGAACAGAAGCAGGGTCGACGTCCATCCTTTTCAGCTGCTCCACGACGAAATCGTCCTCGCCCATCACAGGGTCGTATGCATCCACGACGGCGTCCCAGTGGCCGCGGGCGTCCTGGGACACCTCGAGAGCGTTGCCACCGTCATAGAGCACGTTGCCCCTGGGATGGGTTATGAGGTAGAAGGGGACCGGTATCTCGTAAGGGTCACCCAGCCCCTGGTTCATCTTGATGAACTGCACCTGCGTCTTCAGGCTGCCGCACTCGAAAAAGTAAAGTCGAAGATCGTCCATATGTTCTCCTTTCTAATAGGTTTCAGGCTGCAGGCATCGGGTTTCGGGTCTTACGGAGAAACGCTTCCGCACCTACGTCGCGTTTCAGGCAAGCGTAAGGCGCGACGTTTCAAGCAGAACCACACGCCCACTTTATCTGATACCTCCCTCACCAATTCTCCATCGACTCGCGCAGGATGTTGGCCAGATCCTCCTCCGAAACCTCCTTCGGGGCGCCGACCAGGAGTCGCTGCTGTTTCATCGCGCCCTCGACCAGGTCGTCTATGTCCTCTTCGGTGTAGCCGAGTTCGCGCACGCCTCTCGGGGCGCCCACGTCTTTCATTAGCTGCGTCAGGATCTCGGGCAGAGTGTTTTCATCGGTGTTCTCCACCTTTTCTCCGGTGAGCAATTCGGCGACCTCCCCGTGCCGATCCGGCATGGCGTCGTAGGTGAAGCGGAACGCGGCGGGAGCAGTAACGATTACCGACCAACCGTGCGGCACGAAAGGATGGTCTTCGGGGTAGCCGGGTGGTTGCCACTCGTGTTTGAGGCCTGCAATAGGGTAGGCGCAGGCGTGCGGGATGTGGACCCCTGCCGAACCGAAACCTATGCCCGCGAGGGACGCGCCGAGCATCATCGCGCCGCGGGCCTCGACGTCCTCGCCGTTCTCGACGGAGCGCCTGAGGTACTTGCCACCGTACTCGAGCGCCCTGGCGCTCCACATGTCGGCTATCGGGTTGGCCCCCTGGTACGGCGGCCTGTCGTCCGGGGTCTCCGGCTTGGGGCGGGCGTCGTACGGTTTAGAGATGTATGACTCAGCGGCGTGGCAGACCACGTCGAGGCCGCAGGAGGAGGTGACCTCCGGCGGCATGCTCAGCGTGAGCAAGGGATCGACGACGCCCCGGTCAGGGCGGAGGTACTGGTGCGAGATGCCAGTCTTTACCCTCTGTTCGGGGATGTCCAGGATCGCCACCGTAGTCGCCTCGGCGCCCGTGCCCGCGGTCGTTGGGATGGCGAGGAGCGGCTTTAATGGGCCTGGAGGTTTCTTGCCGCCACCGACGGGGGCGTTGACATAATCCAGGATCTCGCCACCGTGCGTCGCTATAAGGTCCGAGACCTTAGCCGTGTCGATGCTCGACCCACCGCCGACAGCGACGAATCCGTCAAAGTCTCCCTCAGCGGCGAGATCCGCCGCCGCCTGGAACGAGTCGTCCGTCGGCTCGACGCGCGAGCGGTCCCACACCTCGACCTCTACGCCCTCGGCTTCGATCAACTCCACTATGCGGCCCGTTATGTTCGCCTTCACGAGGCCAGGATCGGAGACGAGCATCACCCGCCCGACGCCCATCCGTTTCAGCTCCCAACCAGCCTCTTCCGAGGCGCCGGGCCCGTACTTCAGCGGCGTGGCCTCCATGGTGAAGATGGTCTCGTGCCCGTTCCCACGGTCGGTCATCTCTCTCCTCCCCACAACATGATCCTGGAAGCTCGCTTCCCTCGGACCAATATATGCCCAACCCCGGCAAGCGATAATCGCGGAAGGCCGCAGAACTGCCGGTATATGCTGTCAACACATAAGTTTCGTTTGCTAGTATAATTTGGGTGATCGGCACCTGCTCCGGTGAGAGCGAGGTAGTTGCCGGCGATGGGCATTGTTTCGTGGCATGACGAGGAGGTTTTCGGTTGACGGAGGAGAGAGGAGCGGTGTCCAGCATGGACCCTGCCGAGCTCTGGCGCCAATGGATGGAGTCGGGGAGCAAGATGTGGTCGGAGATGGCTAGCGCCCAGGGGGGGCAGGTCGACCCCTACGGCGCATACCGCAGGTGGTTCGAAGGGATGCGAGAGCTGCAAGAGCGGATGATCGGGGCCGTCCCCGAGCCTGTCGCTGGCACCATGGGGGTTAATGACCTCTGGCAGCGGTGGTTCGAGATGACCACGGACTCCTGGCAGAAGAGCGCCGAGATGGGCCAGAATGCGATGGAGATCCTGCCGCGCTGGATGCAGAAGCTCGATGAGGCGCGCACCAACCTGGTGGCCGGGGGCGCTCCGCCGAATGATCCTTTGCAGTTCGCGGCCCAGTGGTACAACGCCACGAGCGGCCCCTTCTCGGACTTTGTCGGGGACGTCATCGAGCGCGAGGAGTTCCTCGAGCCTTCGAGCCGCTTCC
>JACDAR010000057.1 GCA_013695335.1 Rubrobacter sp. | reverse complement strand
ATGCGAAAAGCTCTGCCTCGGCGTGGATGCGGGGTGCGAGGACCGCCTCTGCAAGCGGCATCCCGAAGTCCACCACGTTCACGATGGTCTGGAGGATCGCCGTCGGGATGCGCGAGGCTCCGGGGGAGCCGGCCGAGATGAGACCGCCTTCCTCGGATGCGACTATGGTCGGGCTCATGTTGGAGATGAGTCGCTCTCCCGGCGTCAGGGCGTGGAACCCGCGCGGGTTCAGTTCAGGCTCGCCGAGGCTGTTGTTCATCGGGATGCCGGTGCCTGGGATGACGATGCCAGATCCGTAACCCATGCTGGCCGTGATGGAGACCGCGAATCCTTCGGCGTCCACGCAGGAGAGGTGTGAGGTGTTTCCTTTGCCAAAAGCGCTCAGGATGCGCTGGCGCTGGGTCTTGGCGTACTCCTCGCTGGTCAGCCACTCGGCCATGTCCGCGTTCTTCGCGCCGTCACCATACTCGGATAGACGATCCGCTAGGGCAAGGCGCATCGCTCCGGCCATGGCACGCACGTAGTCGGGTCCGCTCATGGAAGCGAGATCGTATCCCGAGACCACCCGCAGCATCTGCATCAGGGTGGCCCCGCCAGCGGAAGGCGGGCTGTTCGTGTACACCTCGCCAGCGCCGTAAGGGATGGTGATGGGCGGGCGGATCACTGGTTCGTACTCCGCGAGATCCCGCTCCGTGATAATGCCGCCCATCTGCAGGATGTACTCCGAGAGGCGCCGACCGAGATCCCCCTCGTAGAAGAGACCCACCCCCTCCTCCCCGAGCGACTCCAGCGTGTCGGCAAGCTCTGGAAACCTGACCTCTTCACCCTCCAGATAGCCCCTGTCACCCTTGAAGAAGTTCTTGCGGGTCTCGTCCGTGAAGCGAAGAACTTCTTCAGCCACCTGGAACCACATGCCGCTCGTCGCGCAAAGCAAAAACCCTTCCCTGGCGAGCCGTATAGCTGGTTCGAGCGCCTCCCGCAGCGTCAGGCGGCCGTGCCGCTGAAGCAACATCTCCCATCCCCTGAGAGTTCCGGGTACGCCACACGAAGCAGCGCCCACTGTCGAGTTGACGCCAGCACCGTATTTCAGGGAGACCGTCGGCGGGTTGCCGTTGGCCCCGAATGCGGAGTCAGGGAGACCCTTGCCTGGCATCGCATCGTAGTAGTCGATAAGTTCGGCTTCACCAGCCGGATTGCGGACTAGCGCGAACCCGCTGCCCCCGATGGAGGACATCAGGGGCTCGGTTACGCCCACCGCTGCCGCTGCCGCGACGGCGGCGTCGGCGGCGTTGCCACCGGCCCGGTACACCTCGGCGGCAGCCTCGGCGGCGTATGGTGTTCCCGCTGCCGCGGCGAAGGTATGGCCGTTAATCGAAGATTCCATTATTGGTTATGATAACGCTTTGATCACGGCGACGGGAAAGGCGTACACATTGGTGAGTAAAAACGGCGGCGCGTCGCGTAAGGGTTTCAACACCGCATCGTACGAGGAGATCAAAAGCGCAGAGGTCGCTGACTCGTACTTTCATCGCACGCTGGACGTACTCCGCGCCAGGGGCATGGAGAACACGCCGGTCCACGTCGAGGTCGCCTACAAGACCTCCAACCCGGAAGAGTGGTTCGTGGTAGCCGGGCTGGACGAGGTAGCCCACCTCCTCGAAGACGTGGAGGTGGAGGCGAGATCCGTGCCAGAGGGAACCGTGTGCCACCCGAACGAGCCAATCCTCACGCTCACCGGGCCATACGGGGCATTCGCGGAGCACGAGACTGCAATCCTCGGTTTTCTGTGCCAGGCGTCTGGGGTGGCGACGGCAGCTGCCCGATGCCGGATAGCGGCTGGGGATCGGCCCGTGATCTCCTTCGGGGCACGCCGTATGCACCCTGCTGTCACGCCGATGATCGAACGCGCCGCATACCTCGGGGGCTGCGACGGAGTGACGATCAACGTCGCCGCGGAAGCCCTCGGTATCCCGGCGAGCGGCACCACGCCCCACGCGCTGGTGCTCGTCATCGGATCCACGGAGGAGGCTGCGAAGGCTTTCGACGAGACGATGCCGAAGGAGATCCCACGCACAATCATCATAGACACCTTCGACGACGAGAAGTTCGGGGCGCTCATAGCAGCCCGCGCCATCCCTGACTCCATCTACGCCATCCGCATGGACACGCCTGGCAACCGCAGGGGGGATTTCAAGGATCTCATGAGCGAGGTGCGCTGGGAACTGGACCGCCACGGCTTCGAGAACGTCAAGATCTTCGCCTCTGGCGGGATAGACGTGGATTACATACTCCACCTCAACCCGGTGTGCGACGCATATGGCGTTGGCGGCTACATCGCCGCATCACCCATGATCGACTATTCCCTCGACATCGTAGAGGTGGATGGCGTGGATCGATCAAAACGCGGCAAGCGCGGCGGAAGGAAGCGCCTCCTGCAACTTGAGGACGGCACCCGCAGGGTGGTTCCATCCACCTCCACGGCCCCAGAAGGCTCCCGCGACCTGCTCCAGCCCCTCGGCGACGACCATCCTGCCTCCGTCTCCGCCCTCCGTGACAGGGTGCTGGCCCAGTTGGCGACGGGAGACTATCCACTGTAGTTCGAAGATCTAGCCCAAATGAGCTAGAAAAAAATCATTCATTTGGGGGATGTGCGATCTCCGCCGGTAAGTCATCATGGTGTCAAACATTCAGACACAGGCGAAAGGACGACACCATGACAAACCAGCAGCCGACATCGGAAGCCCCGACGCTCACCTGCCCGGCCTGCGAGACCGGCGAACTCCGCCCCCTCAGCCAGGCTTCATCGCGATGTACTTCCTGCGGCTGTCTCCTTAACGGGACAGCCCTCCTGACCCTGCGCCAGATCATCACCCTCCCCGACGCCATGGGATTCCATGCCTGCGAATGTGGACACCCCGAGATGCGCCGTCTCCCCGACGGTGTTTTCCGGTGTCCTTCCTGCGGCTCCGAAGTGCTCCCCATAAGCTCACGCAAACCCCAGAAACCGGCGCATCACGGCAAGGCTTACTGGTCAGGCTGGCTCGACGGACGATACGGTGACGCCATCTCCTTCACCACAAACGACCGCCTCAAGGGGTGGGAAGACGCCACCAGCCGCCTCGAATATTATCGTGGTCACCGCTCGGGAAGCCAGGATCGCCGTGTGGGCTACGACACAACCAGCGAGGCAGCCTGAACGAGTCGGGTACGTACCTTCGTTCCCCACGACCGCACCGGCCTAGTCCGAGCTTATGACCAGATAGTAGCTGCACTCGCCTTGCCCGGCGTTGTCGAAGCGGTGCGGCACGTCAGCCTCGAAGTACAGGGCGTCACCCTCTTCGAGTAGATGTTCCTCCCCGCCGAGGATCGCGCGCAGCCGCCCCCTCTCCACTACCACGTACTCCTCCACACCTTTGCGGTGCGGCGGGAATTCTCCCGAGTTCGAACCCTCTGGCACCACGTTGCGCACAAACTCCACGCCCCGCACCCCAAATGATGGCGAAAGCAACTGCCGCTCGAAGCCCGTCTCGGGGTCCTTCATCACCATGCGCCGCTCGCGGGGCACGATGATCACCTCCCGCCGTTCCTCGGTTCCGAGCAGCCCGGATAGCGTCACCCCGAAACCCTCGGCTATGCGCGCCGTCACCACGAGGGTGGGGTTCTTCTCCCCCCGCTCCAGCTTGGAGATCATGGCCCGACTCACCCCGCTCCTCTCAGCCAGAGCCTCAAGCGTCATCCCCCGCCGCTTCCTCAACTCCTTCACCCGAGCCCCCAACCGCCAGGCCGATACCGCCTCGACCTCCGCCGAACCTCCCCTTGTTTCGCTTCCGTTCATTTGGTAGAAGTAAATCTATCATAGTAGATATACATATGGAATCATGGTAGACGTTCTCGGGTTTGTAGTGGCCGGGCTGCCTTTCGTGGTGGCCGGGGTTCTCATGCTCGGGTTTGGGTGGCCCGCGGCGAGATCTGGGGCTGTGACGCTGGTTGTCGCCGTGGCGGCTGCGCTGATGTGGCCTGGGTTCGGGGGCGGTGGGTTGGGCGGCGCGGCTGTGGATGGGATCGCCACCACGGCTGCGGTGTTGTACGTGCTTTTCGGGGGGTTATTGCTGTACAACCTGCTCTCGGCGGGTGGGGCCGTGGAGGCCGTGTCGCGGTTTCTGGGGGAGTTGGAGCCGGAGCGCGAAGGGCTAGCGTTGGTCGTGGTGATCGGGGTTTCTCCCTTCTTCGAATCGGTAACGGGGTTCGGGGTGGCTGTGGTCATAAGCGCTCCAATCTTGCTTGCCGCAGGGTTTTCGCCCTTGAAGGCGGCGGTGCTGGCGAGTTGGGGGCAATGCGCGGTTCCGTGGGGCGCGCTTGGGGTTGGGACCGTGATCGGGGCCAACCTCTCGGACACGACCTTCCCGGCGCTGTCGGACTGGAGCGCGCTCCTCAGCCTCCCCCTCTTCCCAATCTACGGCGTCGCCGCCGTCGCGCTGGCCGGGGGAAAAGATGGAATCCGGCGTCGCGGCGTGGAGGCGGTGCTGCTGGGTTTGCTGGCGGGAGCAGGGACGCTCCTGACCAGCGTGTTCCTGATCCCCGAGCTATCCGGCGCCATCGGCGGCCTCGTCGTCACGGGGGCGTTCCTCGTGGTCAGGAGGCAACGTCTCTCCGGGCTGGACTTGCCAGCTCGGTCGCTGCTCCCATACGTGTTCCTGGTGTTTTTGCTGACGCTGACTAATGGGCCAGAGCCTGTTCAGGCGGTGATCGAAGACCTGGGGCCGGTCTTCACGGGACCGGGGCTGCCGCTGTTTCTCTCGGCTGGGTTTGCCGCGCTGTTGTTCGGGCTGGGGGCGGGATCCGCGGGAGAAGCCGTCCGGGGCACGGCGGGCCAATGGTTGCCGACCGCTGGCGCGGTGCTCACGTTTGTGCTGGCGGGGGAAGTGGTAGCTGCCTCAGGGGCGGCTGCGCTGCTGGCTTCGGGGGCCTCGGCGCTCGGGAATCTGTACCTGATGGCCGCGCCCGTGGTCGGGTCGCTGGGGGGCGTGCTCACAGGGTCCAACGCAGCATCGAACGCGCTATTCATGCCGCTCCAGATCGAGGCCGCAAATAGCCTGGACCTTCCGAGGACGCTGACTGCCGCCGTCCAGAACGTCTCGGGCAGCCATGCCAGCATGCTCGCGCCGCAGCGCATCGTACTCGCCGCCACTGCGACCGGCCTTCTCGGACGCGAGGGTGAGATCGCCCGCGCGGCCCTGCCGCCGGTCATAGTCTCCATCGTCATACTCGCTTTGATCGGGGCGTTCTGACCACGGGCTGTCGCGTTACGGGACGAACGTCTCCCTGAAATATGGCATTCAGAAAACGAGCGCGCCATAGAGCAGCAGCGACCAGATTATGAGCATCGCAACCCCGAATACCCGAGTAGTGGTCTGGATCGCCGCGTTGGAACGTCGGGAACCTGAGATCCAATGCCAAACCAGCGGCCCCAGGAAGAATCCCATCCATCCAAGCGCACCAAACGTCAGCGCCCCGATGGACCACGGCGGCAAACTACTCTCGAAGGCGAGGAAAAACACGAACAGAGCAGCGAACCATACCGCACTCACCACCGTGTGCGTCTTCGTAGACAAACAGCTACCAGTCGTAGGCTTCGGGGCGACGGTTGGCGAGGGACGGGAACTCGGAGCGGAAGCGGTCGAGGTAGTCGAGGTCGAGTTCAGCGAGGGCGTGACCGTCACGGTCGGAGCACTGCGCGAGGACTGTGCCCCACGGGTCCACGATCATGGACCGCCCATAAGTCCATCGTCCGTCAGCCTTCTGTCCCCACTGGGCCGGAGCCACCACGAAAGCCTGGTTCTCGACGGCGCGGGCGCGCAGGAGAAGCTCCCAGTGATCCTTGCCCGTGTGAAGCGTGAACGCCGCAGGGACCGCCAACACCTCTGCGCCTCGCAGCGCGAGCAACCGGTAGAGTTCGGGGAAACGAACGTCGTAGCAGACGGAGAGGCCGAGCGTCGCCACACCGGCCTTCGCCGTGACGATCTCACGGCCCGGAGCGATGGTCTTGCTTTCCAGATACTCTCTATCGGGGACCTTCACGTCGAACAGGTGGATCTTGCGGTAGACGGCGGATAACTCGCCGTCCGGCCCGAAGAACGTCGAGGTATTGGAAAGCTTGTCCGAGCCCGGAGTATCTTCCAGGATGGAGCCCCCGAGAATATAGATCCCCAGCCCCCGCGCCAGTTCGCCAAGGAAATCCGTCGTGGGACCTGGGATGGGTTCGGCGTTCTCCCGGTAGACTTTTTCCAGTCCGTGGCAACTCCACAGCTCCGGCAGGGCTACGAGCTCGGCCCCCGCATCCGCAGCGTTCCGGATCAGGCGTTCCGCAATGCTCCAGTTCTCCCGTTTATCCGGGGTGGATGACATCTGAATCGCCGCCGCCGTAAGTTTGCGCC
>JACDAR010000026.1 GCA_013695335.1 Rubrobacter sp. | reverse complement strand
TCGGGCCATCTTCAACGGGATGATCGACAAGCGCCCGGCAATGATCGTCCGTTGCGCAGGCACCGCCGACGTGATCCAGGGAGTCAACTTCGCCCGAACACACGATCTCTTGCTTTCGGTACATGGCGGTGGACATGGCGTTGCGGGCAACGCTGTATCTGATGGCGGTTTAATGCTCGACCTGTCGCCCATGAAAGGTATTCGGGTCGATCCGGTGCGTCGAATTGCGCAAGCTCAAGCAGGACTGACGCTGGGCGAGTTCGATCACGAGACGCAGGCGTTCGGGCTGGCGACAACCCTCGGGGTCGTGTCGGTAACCGGTATCGCCGGTCTCACCCTCGGAGGCGGCCTCGGCTGGCTCAACGGCAAACACGGCCTCGCCTGCGACAACCTGCTCTCGGCCGACGTGGTGACCGCTGATGGACGGTTGCTAACGGCCAGCGACGAGGAGAACGAGGATCTCTTCTGGGGGATTAGAGGTGGCGGTGGAAACTTCGGCGTGGTCACCTCGTTCGAGTACCAGCTTCATCCCGTCGGTCCCGTGCTGGGAGGCGGACTTCGGTATCCAGCGGCCGAGGCTCGCAACTTTCTTCGTTTCTACCACGAGTTCGCGAGCACCTGCCCCGATGAGCTGTCCACCGCGGCTTCGTTGGGTCATGCCCAAGACGGCAGCGTCGTGGTAGGCGTTGCAGTCTGCTACTGTGGACCAATCGAGTCGGGAGAACGGGTGCTGCATCCTCTGCGCATGTTTGGCTCACCATTAGAAGACAATATCCAGCCGATGCCTTACCAGACGCTCCAGAGCGCGCCCGACGCGGGGTTCCCGTTAGGTCGGCAGCATTACTGGAAGTCGAGCTACCTGAAGCACCTGAGCGATGAAGCGATCGAGATTATGCTCCAATTCGTGGCAGAAATGCCCTCCTCAATCTCCGGCGTAGGGCTCCAGCAGATGCACGGAGCCGCCAGCCGCGTTGATCCAGCCGCGACGGCCTTCCCGCATCGGGACGAGCACTACGACTTCCTCATCCTCTCGCAGTGGGCCGATCCGTCCGACTCAGAAGAGAATATCCGGTGGACGCGTGCGTTCTTCAAGGCGATGCAACCGTTCTTCGAGAGCGGTGTCTATGTCAACAACTTGGGAGAAGAGGGAGAAGACCGGGTCAAGGAGGCGTACGGTGAACACTACGAGCAGCTGGTAGCCTTGAAAGACAAGTACGATCCGACGAACCTGTTTCGCCTCAACCAAAACATCAGGCCGACGTCACAGAGCGGCGTGACGTCCTAGGGGACAGGCAGGATTGGCGTAGCAGAACTGTCACGGCCGGAAATCGGAGGATCAGGGTCCATCTGGTCCCGGTCCTCTTCTTTTCGAGGGCCAATCTATGCTTCACCAACCATGCAACACACATCTAACCTCGGGGCTAAGATCGTTGGATCATTGCTGTGGGCGCCGGCATTGGGATGGAAGGAGAGCACGGAGGTAGAAGGATGGCACAACTTCTTCCTGACCCAGGCAGGGGCTGCTAGGGTACTAACCGGGCTGGTTTTCGTCGGGGTCTCTATCAACCTCGAGAAGATACTGTCTAATCCGGGCTTTGGTCTGCCGGGCCGGGCAGCCGAGGCGATAATCCTGCTGGTGGCCGTGCTCACGGCTTCCTTGCTGCTGCTCGTGCCGGGGCAAGGTACGTGGTTGCGCGGGGACGAGGTGCTCGTGATCGGCGTCACGACCTGGGGGTGGGTTCTGGCTATCCAGCTTCTGCGGTTGAGAGGCTTGTGGGCGGGGTCTTCTGATCTCCGTCTGGCTTTCGTAGTGCGCGTGATACTCGGCCAGATCGCCACGCTGCCGTTCATGGTCGCGGGGATCACCATAATGGCAGGAGGAATGGCGGGCCTTTACTGGCTCGTTGTGGGCATGGTCTTCTCGATCCTGGTGGCGCTGTTCGGCGCGTGGATGCTGCTCATCGAGATCAACCGGTAGGCGAAGTCTCTGGTCAGTGCTGGCTCCTGTTATTTCAGAGAGTCCAGTAGCTTCCTGGCCGTCTCTTCCGGCTGCTCTTCGGCCAGGAAGTGTCCGGCGTCCATGGCTTTGCCGCGCACATCGCGGGCGTAGGGATGCCAGATCTCCTCAACGTCGTAGAGCTTGCCCATGATCCCGCTCGCGCCCCACAGTAGCAGGAGGGGGCATTCGATCTGTTTCATGCCCGCGTCGGCCTCATCGTGTGCGAGGTCGATGGAGGCGGCGGCACGGTAGTCTTCGCAGCTTGCGTGGATCGTCCTGGGATCACTGAAGCACCGTTCGTACTCGGTGAGCGCCTCCGGCGCGAAGGTATCGAGGGCTGTGCCCCAGCCGCCGAGCTTCTTGTGCAGGTAGTAGGTGGGATCCGCCCCGATCAGGGTCTCCGGCAGATCGTACGGCTGAATCAGGAAGAACCAGTGATAGTAGCTGGTCGCCAGCGCCTTGTCCGTCCTGGCGAAGACCTCACGCGTCGGAATAATGTCGAGCAGCGCGAGCTTTTCTATGCGGTCTGGGTGATCGAGGACCAACCGATGCGCGACCCGGCCTCCCCGGTCGTGGCCGACTACGGCGAATGACTCGAAGCCGAGATGCTCCATGACCTCGACCATGTCCCGAGCCATCGCCCGCTTGGAGTACGCGGCGTGGTCCTCACCGCCCGACGGCTTGGAGGAATCGCCGTAGCCGCGCAGGTCGGCGGCCACGACAGTGAAGTGTTCTGCAAGCCGGGGCGCGACGGCGTGCCACATCGCGTGGGTCTGCGGGTAGCCGTGCAGCAGAAGCACAGGTGGGCCATCACCGCCACGTACAGCGTTTATCTCAGCGCCGCTGGTCTGTATCAGATGGCGTTCAAAACCCTCGAACATGTCGCTTCGCTCCTTCGTCGCTCCGCTCCCGTGAGTAGTAAGTCGTAAGTCGAGAGAGCAAACACGACTCACGACTTACGAAGCGAGCGCAGCGAGCGCTTCACGACTCACGGCCCTTCTCAGCCGAAGAACGTGCGGAGATCCTGATACAGGTTGTCCGGGACGGTCTTGGTCTCGTCCGTGGCTTCGGAGAGGTCCACGGTGACTATGTCGTTGCCGCGCAGGGCGACCATCTTGCCCCACTCGCCGTTCTTGACGGCCTCGGCGGCGCGCAGGCCGTAGCGGGTGGAGAGGATGCGGTCGTTGGCGGTCGGCGTTCCGCCGCGCTGGAGATGACCGAGGACGACGTGGCGGGTGTCTATGCCGGTGCGCTCTTTGATCTCTCCGGCGAGTCCCTCAGCGACGCCGCCTAGCCTCACGTGTCCGAACTCGTCCTTCTCCGCATTCTGGGTAACGAAGTCCTCGCTGAAGGTGACGCCCTCGCTCACGGCGATGAGGCCCCATTTTTCACCGTTCTCGGCGCGCTTCTTGAAGATCTCGGTGATCTCGTCGAGGTCCGGTTCGACTTCCGGGATGAGGGTGACGTTGGCCGCTGAGGCGAGGCCCGCGCCCCAGGTGATCCAACCGGCATGCCGTCCCATCACCTCGACCACGAGTATCCGCTCGTGGCTCTTGGCCGTGGTGCGGAGCTTGTCTATGGCGTCCGTGGCGATGGAGACAGCCGTGTCGAAACCGAACGTGGTGTCTGTCGCTGAGAGGTCGTTGTCTATGGTCTTGGGGCAACCGATGATCTGGGTCCCGAAGTCCTCGTGTAGCTGCTTGGCCACGCCAAGGGTATCGTCGCCGCCGATGGCAACGAGCGCGTCCACGCCGAACTCCTCCATCTGCTTCACGACCTTCTCCGGGTCGCCCTCTTTCTTGTACGGGTTGGTGCGGGAGGAGCCGAGGATGGTGCCGCCTTCCTGGAGGATGTAGCGCACGTCCTTCAGGCCGAGGGGCATCACAGTGTCTTTCTCGGGGTCCAGGAGCGCCTTCCAGCCGCGTTTGAGGCCGACGACTTCGTAGCCGTAGTCCTCGATGCACTTCATGGCTACGGCCCGGATCACCCCGTTCAACCCCGGCGCGTCCCCGCCGCCCGTCAGCAT
>JACDAR010000372.1 GCA_013695335.1 Rubrobacter sp. | reverse complement strand
TACAGCCCCGCACCTTCTCGTTCAACAGCCCGCATGGGGCATGTGACCGGTGCGACGGGCTCGGGAGCCGGTTGGAGATAGACCCTGACCTCGTCGTTCCGAACGCCGACTTGAGCGTCAACGAGGGCGCCGTCGTGCCGTGGGCTGGCTCGCAGAGCGAGTACCACTCCAGCGTGCTCGGCGCGCTATCCGAGAAGTACGGCATAGACCTGAACGTGCCCTGGCGCGATCTGCCGGAAGAGGATAGAAATACCATCCTGCACGGGACGGGCGGGGAGCGCATCTACGTCTCGTACCGCAACCGCTACAACCGCCGCAGGCAGTACATGACCCGCTTCGATGGCGTGGTGCAGAACCTGCAACGGCGTTACAAGGAGACGGACTCCGAGTACCGGCGGGAGAAGATCGAAGAGTTCATGAGCCATGTTCCCTGCCCGAAGTGCAAGGGAGCCCGCCTCCGGCCCGAGGCGCTCGCCGTCACCGTCGGGGGCAAGAATGTCCACGAATTCACGGAGATGAGTGTCAGGGACGCGCAGAACTTCTTCGAGGCCGTGGACTTTACGGCGCGAGAGTGGATCATCGCGGAGCGGGTCGTCAAGGAGATCCGTGAACGCCTCGGTTTCCTCAACGACGTGGGCCTCGGATATCTGACGCTGTCTCGTTCGGCGGGAACGCTCTCCGGCGGCGAGGCGCAGCGGATACGGCTGGCGTCGCAGGTCGGGAGCGGGCTCGTGGGCGTTCTATACGTCCTGGACGAGCCATCAATCGGCCTGCATCAACGGGACAACCGGAGGCTATTGAACACGCTGACGAAGCTGCGAGACCTCGGGAACACGCTGATAGTCGTGGAGCATGACGAGGAGACGATTCGGGCTGCGGATTACATCGTGGACGTGGGGCCTGGGGCCGGGGTTCACGGAGGCGAGATCATCGCTCAGGGGAGCGTGGAGGACATCGAGGCGGAGAAACGCTCCGTGACGGGCGACTTCCTGTCAGGACGCCGCCGGGTCGAGCCGCCGGAGGAGCGGCGCGAACCGACCGGAGCCGTGACGGTGCTCGGGGCGAGCGAGCACAACCTCAAGAACGTGGACGCGGAGTTCCCGCTCGGGGTGTTTACGTGCATTACCGGGGTTTCTGGTTCTGGCAAAAGCACGCTGGTCAATGAGATCCTTTACAAAGCTCTCGCCAATCAGGTGAACCGCGGCAAGCACCGTCCTGGAAGGCACGCCGGGTTGCGGGGCATCGAGGACGTGGACAAGGTCATAGATATAGACCAGAGTCCCATCGGACGGACGCCGCGTTCCAACCCGGCGACGTATACCAAAACCTTCGACCACATCCGCCAGCTCTTCGCGGCGACGGCGGAGGCGAAGATCCGGGGTTACAAGCCGGGCCGGTTCAGCTTCAACGTCAAGGGCGGGCGGTGCGAGGCGTGCAAGGGGGACGGGCAAATCCGCATAGAGATGCACTTCCTCCCCGACGTGTACGTGCCGTGCGAAGTCTGCAAGGGCCGCCGCTACAACACCGAGACGCTGCGGGTGACGTACAAGGGCAAGTCCATCTCGGATGTCCTCGAAATGACCGTGGACGAGGCGTGCGAGTTCTTCGAGCCGGTGCCAGCCATCAGTCGGCGCATGGTGACGTTGCGCGACGTGGGCCTCGGATACGTCCGGCTCGGGCAGCCTGCCACGACGCTATCGGGTGGTGAGGCGCAGCGGGTCAAGCTGGCGAGCGAGCTTGGGAAGCGGGCTACTGGCAAGACGCTGTATATTCTGGACGAGCCGACTACGGGGCTGCACTTCGCGGACGTGGAAAAGTTGCTCGACATCTTGCACCGGCTGGTTGATGCGGGCAATTCCGTCATCGTCATCGAGCACAACCTCGATGTGATCCGGTCCTCCGACCACGTAATAGATCTCGGACCCGAGGGTGGGGACGGCGGAGGTGAGATCGTGGCTACCGGCGCACCCGAAGACATCGCCCGCGTCGAGGAAAGCCACACGGGACGCTTTCTGCGTGACCTTCTGCCGGAAGCCGTGGCGGCAAGCTAGGAAGCTGGTTCGAGATCTCCCGCCTCGAAGATTTCCTGGCGGATAGGGAGCCAGATACGGAAGAGACCACCGTTTGGTGGAAGCTGGAGCACGAAACCCCGCTGCGCGTCAGGTGATATCTCGGGGATGAGCTTCCGCCGCTCGAACACGTCACGTCGGTTCGGGGCGTGGTGTTCAGGGGCGATGAGGTACTCGTCATGCGCAACCCGGACGGGGTACACGTTCTGCCCGGAGGCCAGCGCGAGGTGCTGGAGGAGGCTGGATGGGGGATCGAAGTCGGGCAGGTGGTCGGCTGCATCCACTTCCTCCACCTCGGCCCGAGATCTCCGGCGCTCATCCTCCCGTATCCCGAGTTCGTGCAGATTGTCTTTCTTACGGAGGCGGCGCGGTACCTGCCACGGGCCAGATTGCAAGGAGACTACGAAACAGATGCGGAATTTCGACCAGTATCCGAAGCCAGGATGTTGGATCTCTCGCCAGGCATCAGGCTATTTCTCGATGCCGCGCTGCGGCTGCGCGAGGGTGGATGAAGCGACCGAATGGCCAGTCCGAGACGAACTCCGAAAAAATGTTGGCGAAAACACAATTTCCGCCCTTGTAACTGCTTGTGCGGCTGATAGATTAGACGACTATGAGCAGGGATACTTCAGACAGTTCCGGCCCCGTAGTCAGCGGGAGCGGGATAATAGCTGCGGGCCTCGCATCGGCGGGGGCGGCCACGGTAACCTCCCGCTTTGGGGTCGCTGGCACTCTGCTCGGCGCCGCTTTGACCACCATGATCATCACGGGCGGGGCGGCAATCCTGAAAGCATATCTGGAGAACGCGACGGGCAAGGTCCGTGGGGTCTCCGGGGGGCTACGGGCGCGCAAGGAACAGCGTAAAGCCCGACGCTACTCCGAACCAGCTAAGGTGCCGGATCGCCCCGACCTGCGGAACAACTCCGTGGGGCGGATGCGGGCAGCGCTGGGATGGTTCTCTCGGCTGCCGAACCTCAGGCGGCGTTCGATCCTGATAAAGGGCCTCATAGCCGCAGTCGTGGCGTTCGTTATCGGACTGGCCGTCATATACGGTGCCGAACGGCTGATCGGCAACAGTTTCTCGTGCGGCTTCTGGAGCAATTGTCCCTATGGCGCCACCCCCGGTGTGCATCCCCTCGGCTACGGTGGCACCGGAGCCGGATCTTCGGTGAAGATGGGCCGCTCAAACTCGGGGTTTACCCCCAGCGGAACGCAAAACACACCTTTCAGTGGCTCCGGCCAGCAGAACGGCCAGCAAAACCAGCTCTTCGGTGGAGGCCAGCAGTCCCCATCTGGAGGCCAGCAGTCCCCATCTTCTGCGGAACCAGATAGCGCGTCAGGGTCTTCTTCGGCTTCCGCATCGTCGTCAGCGGAGCCAGATAGCGCGTCAGGGTCTTCCTCGGCTTCCGCGTCTTCGTCGGCGGAGCCACAGAGCAAATCCTCCGCGTCACCCTCTTCCGCACCACCCAAATAGCCTTCCCCTGAGGCCATCACCCGCAAGGTAGAACCTTCTACTAGTCGCCGGGCATTGTTGAGAAGGAGTCGTTACAATGCCGTATATCTGCGAACGTGCGGGGCGTAGGGGCGAGTCACGGGGAGCAGCCTATGAGCATCATGCGCACGAAGTCCATCGAGCAGTCCATACGGGACACAGAGGACCCCGAGTTTCAACTGAAGAAAGATCTGGGACCCCTGGATCTCACCGTCTTTGGTATCGGGGTAATTATCGGTACGGGTCTCTTCGTCCTCACCGGGGAAGCAGCGGCCGGTTACGCGGGACCCGCCATAGCCCTCTCCTACGTCGTGGCGGGTGTGGCCTGCGCCCTGGCGGCGCTCTGCTAAGCGGAGTTCGCCTCCACGGTGCCCGTAGCCGGTAGCGCTTACACCTTCTCCTACGCGTCACTGGGAGAGTTCGTGGCGTGGCTTATCGGCTGGGACCTCATCCTGGAGTTCACGCTCGGCGCCGCCACAGTGGCGAAAGGGTGGTCAGGCTACCTCGTCAGCGTACTCGAACTCATAGGGATAACCGTTCCGAAGGGGCTATACGCCGCGAAATCGGGCCTCTCCCACGACTTTTTGGCGGTGATGGTTGTCATTGCTGTGACGGGGATACTCATCGTAGCGATCAAGTTGAGTTCCCAGTTCAACCTGGTGATCACGGCGATCAAGATCCTGGTCACGATCTTCATTATCGGCTTCGGAGTATGGTTCATAGACGCCGCCAACCTCTCACCGTTCATCCCGGCCCCGGCACCAGCCGAGGGCGGATACGGCACCGGGCTCTATGCGTACCTCATCCCGAGCATCCTGGGGATAGACACGATCTTTGGCATCACCGGCATCTTCACCGGGGCCGCGCTGGTGTTCTTCGCCTACATCGGCTTCGACATCGTGGCGACGACCTCCGAGGAGGCACGTAACCCGCAGCGGGACATACCCATCGGCATCTTTGCCTCTCTCGGTATCTGCACGGTGCTGTACATACTGGCTTCCGTGGTGTTCACCGGGCTCGTGCCCTACGACACGTTGGCCACCGCCGCCCCGGCAGCCACGGCGCTGGAGGCGACACCCTTCCCGGCCGCGAAGTTCATAGTCTCTCTGGCGATCCTCGTCGGCCTGACGGTAGTCGTGATGATCCTGATCCTCGGCCAGAGCCGGGTGGCTTTCGCCATGAGCCGCGACAACCTCTTGCCGCGGTGGTTCGCCCATGTCCATCCGACCTTCCGCACCCCGTACAGGATCACCATCATCACCGGTATCCTCTCGGCCATCCTGACGTTCAGCCTCCCGCTGACCACGCTGGGTGAGCTGGTGAACATCGGGACGCTCTCGGCGTTCGTGCTGGTCTCCATAGGGGTGCTCGTGCTCAGGCGGACCCAGCCGGATCTCCCGAGGGCCTTCAAAACGCCCGGCGTTCCGTTCATCCCGATCCTGGCGGTCCTGCTCTGCCTGTTCGTCATGGGCTTTCTCACCATCGGGACCTGGGTCCGGTTCCTGCTCTGGATGGCTATAGGATTGGTGATCTACTTCGGCTACAGCCGCTCTCACAGTCGGCTGGCCCGTGGAGGAGATTCCGAGGGAAATATCCAGGAGTCGTAACCGTATCGACATCGCCCGCGCCGATGGGCGGTAAACTATACGGGTTTTGACTGGCTCTTTACACGACGCGGCGGTGAAGCCCGTGCTCTTGCTGGTGCTCGACGGTATCAGGCCCGACGTTTTACAGGCGGCGATCCGGGACGGGGAAGCCCCGAACTTCGGCGCGCTGGCCGAGTGCGGGGAGGCGGTATGGGATGCGGTCTCTGTGTTCCCGAGCATCACCCCGGCCGCGACGGCTGCCATCGCAACCGGCGGCGCACCGGCTGAGACCGGCATCGTGGGTCATGCCTGGTACGACGCGGCCCAGGGTGGCGTGGTCGTCTACGGCGCCATGACGGAGACCGTGATGTTTACGGGTCCCGTCAAGGTCTTCCACAACAACGTCTGGCGTATGAACCGCGACGATCTGCACGCTGCGACGCTCTTCGAGACGCTGCACGAGAGCGGGGTTGACGGGGCATGCGTGAACTTCCCGATCCGGCGCGGACCCCACGAGCATCCCGTGAGGATGCGTTCCGTGGAAGGATATGAGAGGGGCAGCCGCTACCTCGGAACCTCAGTGAAGGGGCCGAAGGAATACTACATGGGCGACCTTTTCTACAGCCGCGATACTGGCGCGAACGGTCGCAAGGGAAGCGGCGGATTCCGGCACTCCGTCGGCATCAACGACGAGTACGCCGCAGAGGTCGGGGCGATGTTCGTGCGGGATCACGTGGCGCCCTTCAACCTGGTGTACTTTTTCAAGGGCGATTCCATCGCCCACCATCAGGGCCTCGCCGCCCAGCGCCGCTGGCTGGCGAAGGCTGATGGATACGTGGGACGCATCTTCGGGGCCGGCGGCGGGGTGGACCGGGTGCTCGACGAGTACGCAGTGCTCGCGCTCTCGGACCACGGGCACGCCCCGCTTCTCCCCGAGCGCCGCTACGTGGAGCTCGGGAGCATATCCGGCTACCGGGTCTCGTCCGGGTCGCGGGCGCGGTTCGGGCCCGGCGTGGACGTGGTGATGGTCCCAAACGGCCGCTCCGCCCTGCTGTACCTGCGCGAAGGCGTGGATCGCGGGGATCTCGTGAACAGCCTCGTTTCCCGGCGGGGCGTGGACGTTGCGGCCTGGACCGAAGGCGGGTGGGCCGTGGCCCGAAGAAATGGACTGGAGCTATGGTTCCGACCGGGCGACGGCCTGACTGATACTTATGGTGATTCGTGGGAGATCGAAGGAGATCCCGGAGCGCTTGACCTCGAAGTGTCTGGCGACTCGCTCGGGTACGGCGAGTACCCTGATGCGCTGGAGAGGTTGTGGGGCTGCCTGAACACCCCACGATGCGGGGATCTCGTGCTCTCGGCGACGCCTGGGTGTACCTTCGGGGAGGTCACTGGAGGGTTCCATACGGCGAGCGACCACGGCTCACTGCACGCCGCGGACTCCGAGGTGTTCGTGCTGGCGAGCGGGTTGAATAAAGGCGTGCCGACCCCGCGACGGATCACCGACATCGCCCCGACCCTGCTGGAGCACTTCGGGGTGAAGAAGGCGGAGCCCGTGGAGCAGGGTGTCTCCTGACCGCGACGCCAGCCAGCGGGGCATACAGCCCCGTTACCGGCGGGCCTTCGGATGCGTCACCTGGACCTACATGGGGATTCTGGCCTTTCTGGCGGCGGCGTTCCTGCTGCTCCTGCCTTTCCGGTACGTGGGAGACGGCGGCCTGTTCCGGCTACTTGGCGGGCTCTCCGGGTTTGGGCTCCTCCTGATCCTGCCGGGCACGGTCCTTGCCGCGCTCCTCGGCTCCCGCACCTACCGCTCGCAGGTCCGGAGTGGCACCCGGAACGGGGCCGGCGTGGGCGCCATCGTCGGCTGGGCTAGCTTCTTCACCATCGCCTGGCTCACTAGCGTCGTCCCGCCGCCACCCGGTTCGGAGGGCGCGGGGCTGGCTTCCTCCGGCGTCATCTCCGGGTTCGTCCGGTACGCTTTTCTCCCCGTCACGCTCGCTGCGGCGGGCATGGTCCTGTACGCGCTCTTCTCCGGTGGAGCGGATACGAAACGCCGACGGAGGCTCGTCCTGGCCGGGGGGGCGTTGGCGGGCGTCGCCGGGCTGGCCGTTCTCTTCACGGACTTCGGGGCCTCGAACCTGGCGGGCGCGCTCATCTCCACCGCCGCCGGAGCCATCGCCGGATGGGTGGCCGGTTTCGGGTACGCCAGGACCGGGGGCGACGAAATGATCCCACCCGGATCTACCATTCGTCCCAGGGGATCTCGTGGCGGACGGGGCCAAACGCAAGCGTGAAGGTCCGTCTGGATCTTTGATCTGGCGCAGGAAGGTACTCGACCGGAAGCACGGCGCGAATGCTGTTCCCTGGATGGAGAATGTTTGCGGCGCGGTATAATCTCCGCGATGTCAGAGAACGGTTACCCCGATAGATCCCACCTCCCAACCTCGCCAGGCGTCTATATCTTCAAGGATGCCGACGACAGGGTCATTTACGTCGGCAAGGCGAAGAACATCCGTAGCCGGGTGGCGAACTATTTCACCCGGTCTGGTGATGGACGGCCCAAGATAGCGGAGTTGCGGGAGCGCGTAGAGCAGATAGATTTCATCTCGACCACGAGCGAGACCGAAGCGCTGGTTCTGGAAGCCAACCTTATAAAGCGCCACCGCCCGCGCTTCAATGCTTCGCTCAAGGACGACAAGAGCTATCCTTACATCGTGGTGACTACCGGGGACGAGTACCCGAGGGTCTTCTCCACTCGCTCCTCCCACGACCCGCGCCACCGCTACTTCGGGCCATTTCCCAACGCAGGTAGCGTCCACGCCACGCTGGAGGTATTGAACAAGACGTTCCCTTTCCGCAAGTGTCGGGGGCCGGAGCCGGGCCGCCGCAGCGGCGTGCCATGCCTGAACTACCACATCGGGCGCTCGTCGGCGCCGTGCATCGGGGCCGTCACGAAAGAGGAGTACGATGGGATCATCTCCGACGTTATCTCTTTCCTCGAAGGGCGGGTTGACGGCCTGATCCGCGAGCGCGAAGTGAAGATGAAGACCGCCGCAAAGGAGATGGACTTCGAGCGGGCGGCGAAGTTGCGGGATGAACTGTCCGCGCTCCAGATCGTTCGCGAACGCCAGCGGGCTACCATCGCCTCCGAGGATTCGTTCGACGCTTTCGGGGCATTCGCCGAGGGCGAGACTGCATGTGTCCAGGTATTCGCCGTGCGGGAAGGGCAAATCGCTGGCCGCGATTCCTTTCTGCTGGATAACTACGGTGAATCCAGCGCCGAAGACGTTGCCCTCCAGTTCGTGCCGCAATACTACGGAACCGCCACCGTCCCGCGTGAGGTACTGGTCCAGTCCGCCAGCC